>JAFUCC010000028.1 GCA_017459925.1 Eggerthellaceae bacterium | reverse complement strand
GTCAAAGTGACCAGGCAAGGCCGACACACTCGTCATATGCAGCAGGGGGAGTCAATGAATCTGGCAGAAGTGAAGCGAACGCGCAACCTGTACCTCGTCGTGTCGACCATCGCGCTGGCGGTGTTCGGCCTCATTTACGCGTGGTCAATCTTCGCGACGCCGCTTTCCACCGAGTTCGGATGGGACCGCGGCGCCCTGCAGAACACGTTCAACATCGTGCTCATCTGCTTCTGCATCGCCCAGCTGGTCGGCGGTCTCATCGTGGGAAGGCTCGGCAGTCGCAACACATTGCTGCTGGCTGGCGTCCTTGCGCTCGTGGGGTTCGGCGGCACGGCGCTGTTCGCAGACATCAGCCTGTGGGGCATTTACGTGTCGTACGGCGTGCTCGGCGGTTTCGGCGGCGGCATGTCCTACATCGTGGTCATCTCCGGGGCCAACAGCTGGTTCCCCGACAAGATCGGCTTCTCGTCGGGCGTGCTCATGATGGGCGCGGGCCTCGGCAGCCTCGTGTTCGGCACGCCGCTGGGCATGCTGGCTGGCGTCATCGGCGTCCGTGCCGTGTTCGTCGTGCTGGCGGTGGTTACGTTCGTCGTGTCGGTGTTCATGGCGTTTTTCCTGAAATCGGCGCCTGCGGATATCGGCTCCATCGTTAGCCGTCCGGGTGCGGTCGCCATCGACGAGAGCGCTTACGAAAACGACAACCCGCTGACCACGCCAACGTTCTACGTGTACTTCGCGTGGGCGGTGCTGTGCATCTCGGTGGGCGTCACGCTCATCGGCGGCTCGAAGCAAGGCGCGCTGGTAGTGGGCGTGGAAGACGTCGTCGCCACGTTCGTCGTGGGGCTCGTCTCGACCATGAACGGGCTCGGGCGCTTCGTGTTCGGCGCGCTGTTCGACAAGTTGGGGCTGCGCAAGACCATGGTCGCGTCGAGCGTCGTCACGCTTGTCGCTGCCGCGGGCCTCGCGTTCTCGTACGCGACGAGCGCAAGTGCCGTGTACATCGTCTCCGCGCTGCTCGTGGGCCTCGGCTACGGCGCCATTCCCGTCATCGCGTCCGGGTTCGTGCGTCAGCGCTTCGGCGGCAAGAACTATGCGCGCAACCTGGGCCTGGTGAACCTGAGCGCTGCGCTCGCGTCGTTCTTCGGCATCGGCATGGTGGCGCTTTCCAGCCCCGACGGCGCCTCGACGAACCTGCCGGTGTGGATCGCTTTCACCGTCATCGCCGTGCTGGCGCTCGTGTGCTGCATCGCCTTCTACATCGTGTACCGCAAGCCGACGCAGGAATAAACAAGCACGCCCGTCCGCTTGCACAAGATAGGACGGTTTAGGCTGTTTCGTCGCGAAAAAACAGCCTAAACCGCCTGATCCTGTGCGTTTCGAGAAATCAAACAACCTAAAACGCCTTGTTTTGTGCGCCGCGGTCGAAAAACGAACGAGATCGAGCGAATTAGGCGGCTGAGTAAGGCTTGCGATATCGTGCCCAAATGCGGCATGAACAGATTCCCGGGCGCTTCCAAATAGTTGCTGGAAACGGGGCATCCGCACAATCGTATGAAGAAATCCTGCCCCATGAATCAGGTGAAGTGCTCTATGCAGGTTGCTTTCAGTCGGGTTTGCTAGAATGAATTTCATTGACCAACCCGACCTTTGAAGGCATCGCATGAACATCGATCTCAACGAGCTTCTCGACGCTGGCGAAGAGCCCAAATCGTTTGAAGAGTACCTCGACCGCTACGCCGAGCGTGTTGGTGACGTTATCAACGCGTATATTCCGCGCGGTTCGCATCCCGACATGGATACGTATCTGTATACTCCGCTTTTGGAATACAGCCGCAACGGCGGCAAGCGCCATAGGCCGCTCATCTGCTTGGCGGCATGCCTGGCTGTCGGTGGCGACGCGTTCAAGGCGATCAGCGCGGCGGCGGCCATCGAGCATTTCCACACGGCGGCGCTCATTCACGACGACATCGCCGACGGCGCCGAGCTGCGCCGCGGCGAGCCGTGCCTGCACCTGCGCGAGGGGCTGGGGCTGGCCATCAACATGGGCGACCTGGGCCTGCAACTCGTCAACGGCACGGTCGCGAAAGACCCGAACCTCGACGATTCCACGAAGCTGCGCGTGCTGAACGAGCTCATCGACATGACGCGTCGCACCATCGAGGGCCAAGCGCTCGACATCGGCTGGGCGCGCGACGGCCGCTACGACATCGCTCCCGAAGATTACCTGGTCATGGCCACGTGCAAGACGGCGCATTATTCGGGTGCCGTGCCGCTGGCCATCGGCGCCATCATCGGTGGCGGCACCGAAACGCAAATCGAGGGGCTGCGCAACTACGGCCTCGACACGGGGCTGGCGTTCCAAATTCAGGACGACTTGCTGAACTTGGTGGGAAAGACCGAGTCGACCAAGAAGGGCTTCCGCGACGACATCACCGAAGGCAAGCGCACGCTCGTGGTCGTGCACGCGCTGCAGAATTTGGAAGGGGCCGACCGCGATCGCCTGGTCGAGCTGCTTTCGTCGCATACGAAGGACCCGGCGGAACTGGACGAGGCCGTTTCCATCATGGAGAAGGCCGGCAGCATCGATTACGCGCGCAGCTATGCGGAGAACCTGACCAGCATTGCGAAGAACCGCCTGTACGACATGATCGACCCGTCGCCGGCGCGCGAGATTCTGGTCTCGATGGCCGACTGGTTCGTGAATCGTCTGAAGTAAATGAATCAATTTCCTCGGAGGAAACTGATTGTTGCCACCATTGAAGTAAGATTGTGCCAATGAAAACGATAGTCTTGGGAGATAGCGGCGCGGCGGTCGAGGACGTCCAGCATAGGCTGGCGCTCATCGACTTGCTCGACGGCACGCAAGAAGACGGCGTATTCGGCGAGAAGACCGCCGAAGCCGTGCGGGCATTCCGCAAGCAGGCTGGTTTGCCCGAAGGCGACGAGGTCGACGAGCATACGTGGTCGGCGCTTGTCGATGCGTCGTACAGCCTGGGCGACCGCACGCTGTACCTGCGCATGCCCTACTTCCACGGGCACGACGTGCTCGAGCTGCAGCAGGCGCTCGGCGCGCTCGGCTTCATGAGCGGCCACATGGACGGCATCTTCGGCGCCACCACCGAATCGGGCGTGCGTAAGTTCCAGCGCAACATGGGCTTGCCGTCCGACGGCATCGTCGGCGCGTACACGTTCGCGGCCATCCGCAATCTTCACCATTCGTGGGAAGGCAAGAAGCCGAGCACGCTTCAGGTCAGCATGGGCTTTGCGCGTGCAGCAGATGTGCTGGAACAGCACGCTATCTGCCTGTTCGGCACCGACGACTTCACGCGTGGCGTGGCGTCGCGCATGTCGAACTTGTCACTGGCGACCAACCCGGCTTCGAAGATCGTGAGCGCCGACTCGCTGCTCGTGCGCCCCGATGACGCCATGCTGCTCGTGCGCATTGCGCTGCCGGGCGATGCTTCCATCTCGGCCGACGACCATGCCCCGCGCGTCAGCTTCGAGCCGAACGACACCCTGGCCCTGCGCATGGCGCCCGCCGTGGCTGCCGGCCAGAAGAAGACGCCGCCCCGCTTGACCATCGAGCTTCCGGGAACGGTGTGGGAAGACGCCGGCGAAGCGCGTTCGATGCAGCACTACGCCATCACCTTGCTCGACGCCCTCTGCACCACGCTCGCGCAATAACGGGAATGAGTCGCAGGACGTTCCTGCTACTCATTTTCCGTTTCGCAAAATGAGTAGCAGGAACGTCCTGCGACTCATTCGACTCATTCCAGCGCAACGCGCAGCTTGAAGGGATTCTCCTCGATCGCGAGCGTGCCGCCGGCCGCTTCGACGGCACGGCGCATGTTGGAAAGCCCCGTTCCCTCTTCCACAGGCCTCGCAGGCACGTTGCCGTCGTTTTCGATTACGAGGCCGTTCGGCGTGCAGGTGGCGGTAACCAACGTGGAGTGCGCATGCTTGACGGCGTTGGTCGCGCCCTCGCGGATGCAATCGACGAACAGCTTCGCCACCGCCTCGTCGTCGGGCAATTTCCCTTCAACGTGAACCTTTACGCCGGTCAACGCGAAGGCGTTTACGGTGGCATCCAATTCGTCGACGGGCTCGATGTGCGTGCTGGCGGCCAGGTCATCCAGAATGCCGGTTAGCAACGGCTTCAACTGCTCGAGCTTCTCGTCCGATACGTCCTCGTCTTCCAATGCGCGGTGCAACATGGAAAGGCGCTGCCCGATGACGTCGTGAACGCGGCCGCGCATGCGCAGCATCGCCTCGTTCTCGGCGGCTTCCTGCACGGTCAGCATCGATTCTTTCAGTTCGCGTTGCGAGTCGGCCAGCTCGGCGTTGGTGCGGTCGATTTCCTGCAAGATGTCCGCTTCGCGCGTCACGTCGTAAGCGATCACGCGCATGCGGGCTTCGGCGCCCAGCAGGTGGCGGCTTTCGTTCAGGATGAGCGAGTCGTTCTCGAGGGGGCGTGCCGACGGGTAACGGCGTCCGGTTCCAAACCCTTCGCCTTCGAACGAGAACAAACGCACCTCGTCGGGGCCGATGCGCAGAACCACCCAGTCGCCCTGCTCGCGCTCCACGCTTTCGGCGACATGGGCCGCCCAACCGCTTTCGGCCCGTTCGTTCAGATGCTCCCACAGGCTGTTGACCTCGCCGAAGTCGGTTGACAAGCCCAGCACGGACAGGCAGTGGCGCATGGCGTCGTTGGCGACGAGCGTGCGCCCGTGGGCATCGGCGTACAAAAGCCCTTCCGGCATGCGCTTCATCGCTTCCGCAATGGAAAGCGGCGACACGACTTTGCGGCGGATGCGCCTGTTCAAGACCATCAGGTACATCACCCTGAACAGGAAGTACGCGGCGTCGAAACACAGCACGTAGGCCCATGCGTCCCCGATGGCGTTCATCAGCGCAGGCGTGCACAGCAGCATGACGATTGCGTCGGCGGAGGGCATCCACCCGGGGTCCTCGCCGGGGTACATCTCTTCCTCTTCGGTGGATGCGAGTGCAGCGTAACCGGCGATGACCGCAGTGGCTACATTCACCCACAAGGCGGGTTGCAGCGGTATGGCAAGGTACACGAAGTGCACGCTGCCATCGGGCCAGTTGCTTGCGGAGCCGAGGGCGAACGCGGCCATGAGCACAATGTGCACGAGCAGGGCGCTTTCGTACAGGGCCGTTGAAACGCGTGTGCGCGGCCCGCAATGGATAACGCGCAAGTAGCCGTGTATGATCTGCCCGACCGAGCTTACGGCCAAAGCGACGAACACGATGCAAAGCGCAAGGCTGTTCATGCCGATCACCTGCACCAGCGCTCACCGCCTTCGCCATCAGGTTCGGGTTCCGCGAAGGGGCCGTCATCTTGCGGCGCTATGGGGGCGACTGCTCTGACGGTCACGTTCACCAGGCCCTCATCGAGCCCAACCGAGTAATCGGCGCCGCGCGTGGCAAGCCGGCCATCGAGGTCGTGGGCGATGCCCATCTGCACAGCGGTCCACGAGTCGGTCGACGTGGCGATTTCGGGAATGGCCGGCGCTTCGTCGTCCTCGCTCAGCCCGATGGCGCATTCGATGACCGCGCGCATCTCGACCGTGTTTTCGCCGCGCGTGGTGATGTAGGTCATGATGACGGGGTTGGTGCGCGGCAGCGCGCTGAGGATGCAGTCGTAGAAGCAGTCGTATATGGTGTTGAACGCGGAGATGGCGATTGGCTCCGGCGACTCGACCAAGATGGCGCATTCGATGCCGATGGAATGGAGGTCGGCCATGGCCTCGCGCGCAATCAGGCTGATCTGGTCGCTCGTGAACGTTTCGCTTTCGGCGGCGGCGAGCGCCAACATGCCCTTGCGCTTGCTGTAAGCGACCAGCACCTTCACGAGGTTAAGCTGCTGCAGCCGCTCGTCGCGAATGTAGGCGCCCGACCCCACGATGCGGTGATCGAGGATGTTCCGGATTTGCGCGGCGGTGGAAGCCAGGTCGTGTTCCACCCGCTCGCCGAGCTCGCGTTCGCGATGCTGCCGGTACAGCAGGCTTTGCATGGCGTGGTTGCGAAGCAGGATCTCGTTTTGCTGCGTCAGCTGTTCTTGCCGCTCTTCAAGGCGCTGCTGCAAGCGGTTGCTCTCGGTGACGCTTTCGGTCAGCAGTGCCGTTCCGGCGCTTAGCCGGTACACCTTGAACACGGAATCCGGAAGCGATTCGCTGTACAGGGCGGTGGCTTCCGATATGCGGCGCGGCGCGTTCTCGGCGAGCCGCCACAGCGTGGTGTTGTCGAGCGGGCGCGCAATGTCGGTCTTGTAGATGACGCGGCCGCCGTCGTTCATGATCTTGAGGTCGAACGGCAGGCGGCGGAACAGCATGCGGTAACGGTGAATCGAAGGGAAGATGCGCGCGTCGATGTACAGCTCTATGAGCAGGGCGATGAGCAGGTTCGACACGACCGCAATGGCTACTATCGAAGGTTCAACGAGATTGAACAGCGCCGCAGCCACGCACGCGAGGCAAAGCCAGATTCCCATGGCCGCGATGATGACCATGAGGATGCGGCGAATTGTGGTGTTGACACAGCGATGGCTAATGGAAATGCCCCATGCGGTAATCGCCGGAATGCCTGCCACCGCGAAGCCCGTCGTAAGGTAAGCGAGCGACTGGTCGGAGACCGCTTGGGCGCCGCCCGCGTTGCCGATGCCTCCCCCGAAAGCTTCGGCGAGTGCAACGAGCGCCAGGAACGCGCACGACACTAATGCCGCCACGATGATTGGCGTGCTTGTGCGGGGCCGCTTGTTCACACCCTTTCCGCTCATGTGAATATGTTAACGGATATTGTCCGCTTCGCGTCTCTGGCGGGAGGGGCGGTTGGATGAGTATCAGGACGTTCCTGCTACTCATTTTCTGGCAATCACCCGAGTTCGCAGCCCGTCACAGAAAATGAGTAGCAGGAACGTCCTGATACTCATCGGTCACGTCAACAATTCTGCTTAGCGTTTCTGGCGGCGTGCGTACAGGGCCGAGACGGCGGCGAAGGCAGCGAGAGCCAGCGCAGCCAGGGTTGAAACGGGCAACGCGTCACCCGTCTTGGCGATCGCCGAGCGTGAGCCGGATGCCTTGGTGGCAGATGCGGGTGCAGCCTTCACGGTGAACGATGCCTGTGCGGGGTCTCCATCGTCGAACAGCGCGGCTATCGTGTGCTCACCGGGCGCGAGGGTTTTCAGGAACGCGGGGTGCAGTGTAACGACGACGCTTCCCGGAACCGCGTCGAAGTTGGATGCTGCCACATCGGCGCCGTCCACGCGGATGCCTGTGAAGTGCTTGAACGTGCCACCGTCGTTGACCGAGCGCTTGAAGGTGAAGGTTAGACCTTCGTTATCTCCCACAGTATAGGAAGAACCGCTCCCTTCGGTTACATAGTAGGAGGCCCTTACGATGGCGTACGTGCCATTCTCGCCGAAAGTCACCTCGTAGTTGGGGTTGGCCGTGCCCCCCGATAGCGTGATGGGGTACTCGCCCAGGTCCGAGCTGCTGGTTGCCGTGGTGGAGGCAATTATGCCGAGAGAGGCCAGGGTATCGCCTTCGGCGAGCGCGCCGGAGCCGTCGAGGCTGTAGGTGAGCTCGGCGATAGCGTCGCCGTAGCAGCTCGACTTGTCGTCTGCCTTGACGACGATGGGGCGCTTTTCGATTGTGGCCGTGGTCGTTGCGGGTATTGCCACCTCGTAGTTTGCCGCGCCTTCACCGGCGGTGGTCATGCTGGTTCTGTCGACGGTAACCGTCTTGTCGACGCCGGCTTTCGCGTCGGCGAATGTGCCGATCAGGCCCGAAACCGTCACGGAGTCGCCTTCGAGCACGCCCTCGCCCACGGTGGCGGACACGTTCGCATCGGCCGTGCCGTCGTAGGTCTTATCCTCGGCGGTCACGGTGGCGTTGACAGGTTTCTTGGCTATGGTGAAATCCGCCGTGCAGGTGCCGCCTTCGTAGTAGGTCGACTCGAGCACGGTTGCGCGCACGGTGTACTCGCCGGCGTCGGTGGGAACGTCCGTGCTGTATGTGTCGTCATCGGCGCCCTTCGCCTTGTACTCGTAGGTCACCGCGCACTCACCGGGGTTCGATCCCTCAGTAAGCACAGGCGCATTAAGCGCTTCGCCGTATTCCCACCCTTCGATGGAGACGCTGGGGCTGATGCTTTTCTTTTTGACCGTGATGGAATCAGTCAGCGCCGCGCCGATCGTGTTGCCACCGACCGGCTCGTACCATGCCATAATCATGGCAGAGCCGGGATTTACGACTGTGACGGACATCGTGCTTGAAGCGCTGTATCCTTCTGCTACCTCAGGAACAAAGAGCACGTTGGGGTCGCTGCTGTACCAGTACCAGTCGCCTTCCTTTGTCTGCACGACGTCGTCACCGTCTTTCACGATGGCCGTCAGGGTGAAAGCGCCATCGCCGTATGTCTTGCTGGCGGGGGCGGCCTCTATGATCACCTGCTTTTCGGTTCTGAGTGTGGGCACCACCACAACATTGATGGTCGAGCTCTTGTAGTTCTGGGAGGTAACGGTTACGGGCAGGGTTATTTCCTTCAATTCCGAGGGGATTTTGCCGTCGCTTGTTGGTTTGATTTGAAGTCTGGCTGTAACCTCACCGCTCGAAGAGTCAACGCTATAAGACTCGACGCCCGTGGGCATTGTGTTTGTGCCAGCCGCGTAGGTCAGCGTACCTGCATCGCTGGGCATCATGCCCGCCAAAGGCTGCGTGATGTCGGCCACCCAAGCACCTGTTGCGTCGTTGGAAGACAAGACCCCTACAACGCGAATGCTCTTGGTCAGCCCTTCCGCCTGGGTGATGGTGTACGTGCCACCCTCGACGAAGTACACCTTGTAGTTGGAATTTGCCGTGCCCCCTGACAGCGTGATGGGATAGGTGCCCACATCCGAGCTGCTGCTGGCCGTGGTGGAGGCGGTTACGCCGAGAGATGTGATGGCGTCATCGCCGACGAGTGTGGCGGAGCCGACGAGGCCGTAGGTGGGCGGGACGATAGCGTCGCCGTGTTTGCTCTCCTGGTCGTTTGCCTTAACGTAGACGGGACGCGGCAGAATCGAGGCCGCAGGCGTTTTGGATATCGTCGCTTCATAGTCCGCCACATTTGCGACGGGGTAAGTAACTTCGCCGATGTCGAGTGTGATCGGTTTGTTCTGGCCGGCGTTCGCATCGTTGAACGTGCCTTTAAGGCCTGGGAACGCCACCATGCCATCTTCATATACCACGGCGCCTTCAAGCAAGTCGCCATCGACCAGGTAGCTGGCTTTCATAGCAGCAGTCACGTCCGCATTGTCCGTGCCATCGTAGGTCTTGTCCTGAGCGATCACGGTGACAGGGACAGACTTCGGGGCTATGGTGAATGTTGCGGGCGTGGAGGTGCCGCCAAAATAGTTATCCGTCTCGGCGACCGTAGCCGTAACGGTGTATGTACCTGCATGCGTTGGGGCGTCGGCGGAGGGCCCGAAGGCCATTTCGCCGCGGGTCGTGCCGCTATAGGAATAGGCCACCGCGCCGTTGCCGTCGTTGCCGCTCACGCTGGGCGCCTTGGGCGCTTCGCCGTATTTCCAGTCCTTGATGGAGACGCTGGGGCTGATGCTCTTCTTGTTGACCTTGATGGAATCCGTTACCGCCGCGCCGATCGTGGTGCCGCCGCTCGGCTCGTACCACGCCATGATTTGGGCGGAGCCGGCACCTCTGACGTGTACCTGCATCTGGTTTGAGCCATTTACCGCGTCAACTTCGAGTACCTTGGGGTCGCTGCTGTACCAGTACCAGTCGCCATTACGGGTCTCCACTTCTTCGTCACTGTTTTTCAAGGTGGCCGCCAGTTTGAAAGCGCCATCGCCATAGGTCACGGAATTGGGAACGCCCGTTATGGTCACATCCTGTACGGTCCTTGCCGTGGGCATCACGACGACGTTGATGGTTGCATCATTGTAGTTCTGGGACGTCACGGTCACGGGTAGGATGATTTCCCCCACTTGGTCGACGTTCTCGATTTTCTCGGCTGCTGCCTTGGTGATTTGGAGGTCGGCGTTAACATCGCCGTTCGAAGAGTTCACTGTAGAACTAAACGTGAAACCGGAAGGCCAGTTCTGCTCGGTGCCGTTGACCTTATAGGTGTATTTGCCAGGCATGTAGGTCGGGCTGCCTGCATTGTTGGGCACCATGCTTGCCAAGGATTGTGTAATGCTGGTCTTCCAAGCTTGATCTGCCTCGCTGGAAGACATGACCCCCGCAACGCGAACGTCCTGAGGCTGCAGCGTGCCCTTGGAAATGGTGAAGTCCGCGGTTGCGGTCCCTCCACTGTACGACGTGGTGTCGGCAATGGTTGCCCGTACGGTATAGTCACCTGCATCCGACGGCACGATTTCAGAATACATGTCGTCGCTTGCGCCCTTGACCTTGTAGTCGTAGGTCACCGTGCCGTTGCCGGCGTTGCCGGTGACGGTGGGCGTCTTGGGCGTCTCGCCGTAGGTCCACCCCTCGATATTGACGGTCGGGCTGATGGTGCCCTCGCCAATTGTTGCCACAATGCGCTGCGGCTCCATCTCGGAACGCCCTTGGCCGATGTAGCGAGCAGTGTAGTAATCGGTGTTGTGGGTCCTCCACCACACGTAGTACGTGCCCGGATCCTTTTTCCTTATATAGCCAAGCCCCGACGACCAATTATTATTCGGTTCGGTCTCAGTTCCAAGGCAATACTGCATCTGTCCGCCAACTGACACGCTTCCCGGATAAATCAGGATCTGATCAGCGCCGTTAGCGGTCAGGTTGGGCTTAGCGACGGGAGCCGTGTATTCTGGCTCCGGCGCATTCATCCCGTAGTTGCAGGTGAAGACTCTTCCCGAATAGCTCGTTTTATTCCATACGTCGATGCTCCCGCCTATTCCGCCCGATCCTGTGAGCGTGAAGGGCTCGCGTTTCGGAAGCTGAATGTGCGCGGTCATCTCAACTCTATCTGCGTAATTAGTTGCGGGTATCGTAACTGTACTGCCGTATCGTGGATTATCCACCGTGGCCTTTCCCACTTCAGTTCCGCTTTTGTCGAACAGTTTTATGTCCAGCGAACTTAAATTGTAAATAGAGTTGTAAACCGCGTACTGCACCGTCCATAAGTTGATTGTGTGCTCGTAGGTCTCGTAGATCTTAATGGGCACATCCACGGACGTTTGCGCGTAGCTTTCGGTTTCCGCTGCCGTTACCGTGATGTAGGCCTCGTTGTTCGACGGGACGCCCTTGATCGTGAGGTCGCCGGTTGATTTGTTCACGGCGATGTAGCTCTCGCTGCCGCTCTTGACGGTGTAGCTGAGCGCGCCGTCGCCCTCGACCACCTTGGCGCTGACCTTTTTGTCTGTATCGGTCTTGAAGACGGACATGCTGGTCGCCTGGATGGCTTGCGACGGCTTGTCCTCGGCGTCTTGGGTGACGAGCGATGGCTTGTCACTGGTTTGCAATGCCACGATAATGGCCGGCACGAAATCGGCTCCCGTCGTATCGCTCTGGGCGTCGGAACCCGTATTCGCCGCAGCCACAGAGGCCGGCACCAGATTCAGCGCCAGCACCATACTGAGCACGACGCTCGCGAACTTCGTTCCGCTCATCTTCATGGACTTTCCCTCTACCCGCTGCTACCGTTTCCGGCGTCGCAATCCGAAACGAATCTACCAGCCCTTTTGCGGCTCTTCCGAACTATCGTAACTAACTTTATAAGGTTCCCAGCAGTTCGATGCAAAGGGGGTTCCACATTGTCACCCCCCTGTGATGAGTATCAGGACGTTCCTGCTACTCATTTTCAGTAGGGATGCCGAGGGCTGGGGCGCTCTCCGAAAATGAGTAGCAGGAACGTCCTGATACTCATCTGACACATCCCCTTCTGTCGGCACGCATTACAATACGTTCACTATGGGATTTTTGCTTGGGTGTGAAAAGGCGGGGGTAGATTTCCCCAGCAAGACGGTGTTCGACGAGGTGTCGCTCGGCGTTGACGCGGGCGATCGCATCGGCATCGTCGGGCGCAACGGCGACGGGAAGTCGACGCTGCTGGCGTTGCTGGCGGGGGAATTGCAGCCCGATCGCGGTCGCGCAATCCGCACGAACGGCGTGACCGTGGGCGTGTTGGGGCAAAGCGACAAGCTGCGCGATGACGACACGGTGGGGCGCGCCATCGTGGGCGACGTTCCCGAATACGAATGGGCGGCCAACGCCCGCACGCGCGAGATCATCGCCGGCATCGCGGGCGACATTCCGTGGGAAGCGACTGTCGGAACATTGTCGGGCGGGCAGCGCCGACGCGTCGACCTGGCGCGGCTGCTCGTGGGCGAGTGGGACGTGCTCATGCTCGACGAGCCGACGAACCACCTCGATGTGCGCGCCATCAACTGGCTCGCCCAGCATCTGAAGACGCGCTGGCGCGACGGGCAGGGCGCGCTGTTGGTCGTCACGCACGACCGCTGGTTCCTCGACGAGGTGTGCGCCACCATGTGGGAGGTTCACGACCGCCGCATCGAGCCGTTCGAAGGCGGCTTCTCCGCTTACATCATGCAGCGCGTTGAGCGCGACCGCGTGGCGCGCGTGACCGAGGAACGCCGCCAAAACAAGCTGCGTCGCGAGCTCGCGTGGCTTTCCCGCGGCGCGCAGGCGCGCTCGACCAAGCAGAAGTTCCGCATCAAGGCCGCGCAAGAGCTCATTGCCGACGTTCCGCCGCTGCGCAACGAGCTGGAACTGAAGCGCATGGCCATAACGCGGCTGGGCAAGCAGGTCGTCGACTTGAAGAACGTCAGCGTGGCGTATGGCGACAACCAGGTGCTGAGCGATGTGGAGTGGCTCATCGGCCCCGGCGACCGCATCGGCATAGTGGGCGAGAACGGCGCCGGCAAGACCACGCTGCTGCGGGTCATTCAAGGGAAGCTGCGCCCGACAGGCGGTTACGTGAAGATCGGCAAGACGGTGAAGTTCGCCGTGCTGTCGCAGCACCTCGACGAGCTGAACGCCATGGGCGACGATCGTATCCGCCAGGTGGTTGGAAGGTTCGGGCACGTGGTCATGCTCGACGGCCGCGACCAGACGCCCAAGCAGCTGCTCGAGCGGCTCGGGTTCTCGAATGCCGACATGAACGAGCCGATCAGTGACCTGTCAGGCGGTCAGAAGCGCCGCCTCGCGCTCATGCTCATCTTGTTGGAAGAGCCCAACGTGCTCATCCTGGACGAGCCGGGCAACGACCTCGACGTAGACATGCTGGCTGCAGTCGAGGACCTGCTCGACGGCTGGCCCGGCACGTTGCTGCTCGTCACCCACGACCGCTACCTGATGGAACGCGTCACCGACAACCAGTACGCGCTGATAGACGGCCATGTGCGCCATCTTCCCGGCGGCATCGACGAGTACCTGCAGCTGATGAAGGAACGAGGATCGGCGACTGGTTCGTCAACCCCCGTAGGGGCGCGATTCATCGCGCCCGAACAACAAGGAAACGCTTCCGCACCCGCCCTTTCCAACCAAGAACTACGCGCCCTGAAGAAGACGCTGCAGTCGACCGAGCGCAAGATGTCGACGATGCAGAAGAGAATCGAGGACGCCGAGCAGCGCCTCCACGAGGCCGACCCGACCGATTTCGTGGCGCTCGGCGACATCCAAAAGGAAATCGACGACTACAAGGCGCAGCTGGAAGACCTCGAACTCACCTGGCTCGAAACCTCCGAAGCCCTCGGCTGAAATTGAACATCACCCCAGGGGTAACGTTCAATTTGAAGAAACGCTTCTCAAATTGAACGTTACCCCTGGGGTGATGTTCAATTTACGCTGACAAGTCGGAAAGCCTCACGTTGTCGACGTACGACTCGATTGCGTTATCCAGGCCGGCCCAGAACGAGATGGTCGAGCATTCGCTCTCGCGCGGGCAGCCCACGCCGTCGTCTTCGAGCGCAGCGCATGCCACCGGCACCGTTGTTCCCTCTGCCGCGCGCAGCACGTCGCCCGCGAGGATCTCGTCGGCAGGGCGGGCCAGCAGGTAACCGCCGCCGTGCCCGCGCACGCTCTTCAGCAGCCCGGCGCCGACCAAATCGCGCGCGAGCTGTTCCAGGTACTTCAGGGAAATGCCCTCGTTTTCGGCGACCTCGCGCAGCGCGACCTTGCGGTCGGAAAAACTCGCGATGTACACCATCAGGCGCATGGCGTATCGGCCTTTTGTCGTTACAAGCATGTAGGTTCCTCCTACGTCTGGTTTCGCGTTAATAGTACCACCCGCGCGCATGCTACAATGGCTGAGAACACAACGAGCACTACCACGAGGTTTTAGCATGTCTGCGCAATTCAAGGTGAATGCGGCCGATCCGCATGTGGTCGCGCGTTTGCGCGAGCGTTTCGGGCTGCCGCAGTTCATCGCCACGATCATGGCCGGCCGCGGCGTCGTTTCCGACGAGCAGGCCGAGCGCTTTCTGAACCCCAGCCTCGACCGCGACTGGCTCGAGCCATACGAGATGCCCGGCATCGGCCCGGTCGTCGACGCGCTGGAAGCCGCCATCCGCGATCGCCGCCACATCATCGTGTTCGGTGATTTCGACGTCGACGGCGTGTCGGCCACCACGGTGCTCACACGTGGCCTGCGCGCGCTCGGCGGCTACGCCACGCCGTTCATCCCGCGCCGCTTCGACGAGGGTTACGCGCTCACCGATGCAGCCTACCAACGCGTGAAGCAGCTGAACCCCGAGGTCATCGTCACGGTCGACTGCGGTATCGCTTGCCGCGACGAGGTTGAAGCCATCCTCGCCGACGGCGTCGACGTCGTCATCACCGACCATCACGAGCCTTCCGAGCTCTGCCCTAAGGGCGTGCCCCTGGTCGACCCGAAGACCGACTCGAACTGCCCGAGCTCCATCCTCGCCGGCGTCGGCGTGGCGCTGAAGGTCGTGCAGGCGCTCGGCGGGCGTTTCGGTTACCCGCATCTGTGGCGCAGCTACACCGACCTCGCCACGCTGGGCACGGTCGCCGATCTCATGCCCATGCGCGACGAGAACCGTGCGCTTGTGGCCGACGGCTTGGCGCACATCAACAGCGCGCCGCGCCCTTGCTTGGCGGCGCTGCTCGGCCAGGCGGGCGTGTCGGGCAAGGCCATTTCAGCCACCGACCTCAGCTTCTCGCTCATCCCGCGCCTGAACGCGGCGGGCCGCCTGGGCGACGCGCAAATCGCGCTCGACCTGCTCATGACCGACGACTTCGACACGGCATGCAAGCTCGCCGCCGAACTCGAGGCCACCAACGACAAGCGCCGCACCATCGAAGCCGAGCTTTCCGAGGTCGCCCGCGCGAAGGCGGTCGAGGTGTACCACGGACAGCGCGCGCTCGTCGTGGCGGGCGAGGGCTGGCACGAAGGCGTGAAGGGCATCGTGGCCAGCCGCCTTGTGCACACGTACGGCGTGCCGTGCCTGCTGTTCACCATCTGCGGCGACGAGGCCCGCGGGTCGGGCCGCACGGTCGGCCAGGTGAACCTGTTCAAGGCCGTGGAAAGCTGCGAGGACCTGCTAACGCGTTTCGGCGGGCACGAGGCCGCCGTGGGCGTCACGCTGTCGGCCGACAAGCTGGAAGAATTCGCGCAGCGCCTCTGCGACTACATGGACCAACTCCCCGAAGACGCGTTCCACCCGCTCGTGGAAATCGACGCATGCGTGTCGCTCGAGGAGCTGACGATCGAAAACGTCGAGGCCCTGCAAGCGCTCGCGCCGTTCGGGCAGGAAAACCGCGTGCCGTGCCTGCTCGCGCGCGACGTGCTGTTGGCCAACGCCCGCGCGGTCGGCGCCGAGAAGAACCACTTCTCGTGCACGCTTTCCGATGGGCGCGCCAACGTTGCGGGCATCATGTTCCACTGTTCCGATCTCGAGCTGCTCATGCACACGAGCAGCCTGGTGAACGCCGCGTTCGAAGTGCAGATCGACGAATGGCGCGGCCGCCGTTCGGTGAAGGCCATGCTGAAATCGCTTGCGCCCGCGCAGGCGTGCGCCGCGCTCGAAGCCTGTCTCGACCCCATGAGCTGCCAGTTCGTGTCGGACCTGTACGCCACCAGCGACGAGGAGCTCGTCGACAAGCAGCCGGAAAGCCCCGAGGACGTCGAGGCGTACGAGGCCGACTGCGCGCAGAACCGCGCCGCGTGGGAGCGCCGCGCCCAAAGCGAACCGGCCAGGTTGGAGGCCGACATCGTGCGCGCGCTCATCGGCGACGCGCCCCTGCACGACAAGCAGCGCGAAGTGCTCGATTGCCTGAGCGCCGGCAAATCGACGCTGTGCGTCATGGCCACGGGCCGCGGCAAATCGCTCATCTTCCACGTGCACGCCGCGTGCCTGGCGCTGCGCGATCGCAAGGCCAGCCTGTTCGTGTACCCGCTGCGCGCGCTCATCGCCGACCAGGCGTTCCACCTCACCGAGGCGCTATCGCGCTTCGGCATCGTGTCGTCGCTGCTCACAGGCGAATCGTCGCCCGAAGAGCGCCGCGCCGTATACGACGGCTTGGCGTCGGGCGATGTCGACATCGTGCTGACCACGCCCGAGTTCCTCGCCATTCACGCGGGCGAGCTTGCAGAATCGGGCCGCATCGGCTTCGTGGTCGTCGACGAGGCGCACCACATCGGGCTGGCGAAAGCCGGTAACCGCCCCGCTTACAAGGCGGTCGGCTGCATCATGGAAAAGCTGGGCAATCCGGTCGTGTTGGCGCTCACGGCGACGGCCGATGGAAGCGTGGCGCGCGACATCGCCACGATTTTGCCCATCGACACCTGCGTGTTCGACCAGGCTGAACGCCCCAACCTGCGCATCGACGACCGCCGCGGCAGCAAGGCGCGCGAAGACTACCTGGCCAACCTCGTCGCCAGCGGTGAGAAGACGGTCGTGTACGTTAATTCCCGCACGAGCTCGGTGCAGCTCGCGCGCGTGCTGCGCCAAAAGGTGCCGCAGATTGCGCTCATGATCGGCTTCTACAATGCCGGCTTGTCGCGTGCCGAGCGTGCGCGCGTCGAGGAGCTGTTCCGCACGGGCCACCTGTCGGTGCTCATCGCCACGTCGGCGTTCGGCGAGGGCGTGAACATTCCCGACATCCGCCACGTGGTGCTGTATCACCTGCCGTACAACGAAATCGAGTTCAACCAGATGAGCGGCCGCGCGGGTCGCGACGGCGCGCCTGCGGGCGTGCACCTGCTGTACACGCGCAAAGACGCCGAGGTGAACGAGGGCATCTTGGCTGACATGACGCCCGACCGCGACCGCATGGCGCAGGTGTACCGCGCGCTGCGAGACGCGCAGAAGCAGGCGGGCGAGGGGTTCTTCACGGCCAGCAACGTCGACGTCGCTGAACGCGCGTCGAAGTCCGGCAGCGCCGTGTCGCAGGATTCGGCCACGTGCGCCATCGCCGTGTTCCGCGAGCTCGGGCTCGTGGAAACGCGCACGGCGTACACGTCCGGCGAAGTCACGCGCTCGGTCCGCGTGGTGTCCGGTGCGCCGAAAGTCGAGCTGGAAAGCAGCGTGCGCTACCGCGAGGGCCTCGACGAGCAGGCCGTCTTCCAAACCTTCAAGCAGTGGGCCCTGCGTGAACCTGCCGAAACCCTGCAACAGCAGGTTCAGCGCCCCATCCTCCCTGGCTGCGCGATGTAACGAGACGCTGGCCTCTTTGTCGCGTGTTCTTGGTTATGTGCTGCGACCTGTCTATTTGAGCCCTTTAGTGTCGATAGCGGGGGTGTTTGAGCGACAATCGGCGAAATCTGCCACAAAAATGGATTAGTACGCAGAACTACGAGGCAATGCTGCTTTATGAGACGCAATCTGTTGTTCTGCTGCAGCGTTTTCCCAGGTCAGTAAATTCGACCATATCATTTTCCTCCATTATTTGCGTACTAATCCATTTTTGTGGCAGATTTCGCCGATTGTCGCTCAAATAAGTCTGCAACCCGGTTGTGTTTAATAAGTACTTTGCCAATGACGCTCATGATGGCTTCTTTTTGAATGGGCGCGATACAATACGTGCATGGTTGAGCTGAAGGTTCTGACATTGATTGTGACGGGCATGGGGTCGCCGTCGTTTCTCGTGCTGCAGCCGCTCGAAGAAGCGGTCAGCGAGGGAAAGTCGCGCGTCGTGCCCATCTGCGTGGGGCCGAACGAGGCGTTGGGTTTGGGCGCCGTGCTCGAAGACGCGAAGTTCACCCGCCCGATGACCCACGACCTCATGCTCGACGCGCTGACTAACCTCGACGCGCGCGTCGATCATGTGCTCATTAACGACGTGAAAGACGGAACGTTCTTCGCGCGGCTGTGCTTGGCGCAACATGGGCGTCTTATCGACCTCGACGCACGCCCGTCTGACGCCATCGCATTGGCACTGCGCCAAAGCTGCCCGGTATACATAGACGAAGCTGTGCTCGAGAAGGCGTCGTTCCCGTACCTGTTCAATCGTCCTTACGACGAAGAAGCCATCGTCGAGGATTTCAAATCGTTCCTCGACGGCGTAAGCCCCGACGATTTCGCGTGATTGAACGTCACCCCGGGGCCGGTTGAACGTCACCCCAGGGAAGATGTTCAAATTTGCTGAAGCTTCATCTTTGCGCAGGAGCGTTCTTTCAATTTGAACATCTTCCCTGGGGTGACGTTCAACTAACGGTACAAGCCGCCGCGGACAAGCCAGCTGTGCTCGCGGGCGATGGTGGTGAAGTTGTTGTGGCCGGGAAGCACGATGGTTTCGCCCGGCAGCTCGGCCAAGCGCTTCAGGGATTTCTTCATGTCGGCGGGGTTGCTTTCCGGGAAGTCGGTGCGGCCGTGCGTGCCGGCGAACAGCGTGTCGCCCGAAAGCAGCACCGGTGCGCCCTTCTGGCCTTCCGATGGTTCCAAGAAATAGCACACGCCGCCAGGCGTATGGCCAGGCGTGGCGATGACCTGCCATTTCATGAACCCGATTTCCAGCACATCACCATCGGCAACCGTGCGGTCGACAACACAGGGCGTGTTCAGGCGCCTGTGGCGCTCCTCGCCGCCTTCGCCCGTAATGAACGGCGTGTCCTCGGCGCTCGCGATGACGGGCGCACCCGTCTTCTCGCGCAGCTCGGCGGCGGCACCCGTGTGATCCCAGTGCCCATGCGTAATGACGATGGCGTCGAGCTTGCGGTCGCCTACCGCTTCCAGTATGCGGTCGGCATGGGCGGTCGGGTCGACGACGAAGCAGCCCCCGTCGTCGTGCACGATGTACACGTTGTTTTCAATCGGCCCCATCACCATGAAGGAGATGGGCACGCACGTGCCGTTTACGCGATAGGTCATTTGCGGCTCCCTACGTATTCGCCGGGGAACATGCGGCGGGCCTCGAAGACGCCTTCAACGTCTAAGATGCGCGCCAAGATTTCGTCGACATGCCCCACGTCGGACACTTCGAACAGGTAACGCATGCGCACGATGCCGTCGCGGCCGGTCGCCGACGACGAGTTCAGCACGTTCACGCCCTCTTCCGACAGCGTCACGATGATGTCGCGCAGCAGGTTCGTGCGGTCCATGGCCTCGATGTGCACCTCGATGCGGTAGGTGGTTACCGTGCCGGGCTCGCGCTCCCATTCCACGTCGATGATGCGCTCGGGCTCTTTCATGAGGTCGGTCGCGTTCGGGCAGTCGGCGCGGTGCACCGACACGCCGCGCCCGCGCGTGACGAAGCCGATGATGTCGTCGCCGAGCACCGGGTTGCAGCAGCGCGACAGGCGCACGAGCACGTCATCGAGCCCCTTCACCACGATGCCGGACGAGCTGTGCGTCTCGTGGCGCTTCGGGCGGTTGACGCTGGTTATCATGGGAGGCATCTTGCCGGTCGACATCATCGATTGGCCGATGTCGGGCTTGGCGGCTTCTTCGGTGCCGCGGTCGACCAGCAGCTTCAGCAGGCGGTTCGTCACATGCTGTGCGCTTTCCTTGCCGGTTCCGATGGCCACCAGCATGTCGTCATCCGATTTGTAGCCGAGCGATTCCGCCACCGACTTCACGGCGCGCGCCGACTGCGCGCTGGAGATGCCCATGCCGTGCTTCTTCATCTCGCGCGACAGCTTGTCGTGGCCTTCCTGCAGGTCATCGCCGCGCGTGATCTTCGAGAAGTAGTTGCGGATCTTCGAACGCGCCGACGGCGTCTTCACGATGTTCAGCCAGCCGCGCGACGGGGTGGCGCTCTTCTGCGTGAGGATTTCCACGCGGTCGCCCATCTGCAGCTCGTAGGTCAGCGGCACGATGCGGCCGTTCACCTTCGCGCCGACGCAGTGGTTGCCCACCTCGGTGTGAATGGCGTACGCGAAGTCGACCGGCGTGGACCCGCGGCGCAGGCTCTTGGCCTCGCCCTTCGGGGTGAATACGTACACTTCCTGCTCGTCGAGGTCGACCTTCAGGTCCTTCAAGAACTCACGCGAGTCCTGCGTCTCGTCGGACCAGTCGACCATCTGGCGCAGCCAAGCCAGCTGCTCTTCGAACGCGCCCGAGCCCTTGCCCTTGCGCGCGCCTTCCTTGTACAGCCAGTGCGCGGCCACACCGAATTCCGACTTCTGGTGCATTTCCTCGGTGCGGATCTGCACTTCCAGCGGGCGGCCCGCCGGGCCGATGACCGTGGTATGCAGCGATTGGTACATGTTGTACTTCGGCATGGCGATGTAGTCTTTGAACCGCCCGGGCATGGGGTGCCAGATGGTGTGCACCGCGCCCAGCGCCGAATAGCAGTCCTTCACCGACGGCACGATGAGGCGCACCGCGATGAGGTCGTAGATCTCCGAGAAGTCCTTGTCCTTCTTGGTCATCTTCTGATAGATGGAATACAGGTGCTTCGGACGGCCCATGACCTGGGCGTCGATGCCGACTTTTTCCATTTCCGCGCGCAGGATGTCGATGACCTCGGCCAGGTACGTTTCGCGGTCGGAGCGGCTGCCGGTGATCATGTTGGCGACTTGGCGGTACTTCGCCGGTTCCAGGTAGAAGAACGACAGGTCCTCGAGCTCCCACTTGATGGAGTTGATGCCCAGGCGGTGCGCGATGGGCGCGTAGATTTCCAGCGTCTCGCGCGACTTGTAAATGCGGCGGTCTTCGCGCAGGCTGCCGAGCGTGCGCATGTTGTGCAGGCGGTCGGCCAGCTTGATGACGATGACGCGGATGTCCTTGTTCATGGCCACGAGCATCTTGCGGATGGTGGCGGCTTGCTCGTCGGTGAGGGTGCCGACTTCGATCTGCGTGATCTTGGTGACGCCTTCCACCAGCTGCGCGACGTCCTCGCCGAAACGCTCGACCACGTCTTCGCGCGTGACCTCGGTGTCTTCGATGGTGTCGTGCAACAGCGCGGCCGTGATGGTCTCGACGTCCATGTGCAGGGTGCCCAGGATGATGGCCACCTCGACCGGATGCGCGATGAACGGCTCGCCCGACTTGCGCTTCTGGCCTTCATGCGCCTTGTCGGCGAACGCGAACGCGCGTGCCAGCATGCCCTCTTCCTCGTCGGTGAGGTAGGTCTTCGTCAGGTTCTGCAGGTCTTCGAAACGCTCGGCCGGCGTCTTGGTGCCGACGTCGCCGAAGCCGTGTTCGTGGGAATCAGCCACAACGGCGGTTTCGATTACATCTCCGTATGCCATGAGCCTGTTCCCTCCCTTCGGGTTTACGCGTATTGCAACCTTGTAATTTTACCATCGGCCGGGTCCCGCGCGAACAACCGATGAGAGACCGTAACTGAAGCAGGGAGGAGGGGCCTCCGGATCCCTCTGAGGCTGCGACGAGTGAAAGCTTCAGGACATACCGCGTCCAAGCGGAAGAGCGTAGCTCAGCTGGCGGGAGGGGGTGAGCAGCGATTCGCGGGCTGAGACGAGCGCAGCCCCCGGTTAGGGGAAGAGGGGTGAAGGCGATTCCGCAGCCGGGTATGGTATCAAGCAAGGCAGCCATGCGAGCGAGGACAAGCCTGAACCCCTCTTCCCCTAACCGGGGGCGGACAGGACAACGCAATTTCCATGCTTTGTTCGATGGCGCGCACACGGCGCCGCTGTTATGATGCTTGCATGGCTTTCGTACATCTTCACAACCATACCGAATACTCGCTCCTCGACGGCATGACGCACGTCAAGGACATGGTGCGTCGCGCTGCCGAACTCGACATGCCGGCGGTCGCCATCACCGACCACGGCGTCATGAGCGGCGTGCCCGAGCTCTGCGAGGCATGCGAAGCGGTCGAGAAGGAAACCGGCAAGAAGGTGAAGCCGATTTACGGTTGCGAGGTGTACTTCACCACCGACGACACGCTCGCCCGCGACGGCAAGCCGAAGCTGTACCACCTGCTGCTGCTCGCGAAGACCAACGAGGGTTACCACAACCTGCTGAAGCTGGTCAGCGAATCGCACGTTGACAACTACTACTACAAGCCGCGCACCACGTACGCCCAGCTGCAGAAGTACGGCCACGGCATCATCGGCAGCTCGGCGTGCATCGCGGGCATCGTACCCAAGCTGCTCGACAGCCGCCAGTTCGAAGACGCGTGCGAATGGGCGCGCAAGTTGGCGGCGTGCTTCGACCCGGGCGACTTCTACATCGAGCTGCAGAACCAAGGCCCCGAGGTGCTCACCGACGGCGGCATGACGCAGCCCGAGCTGAACCGCCAGCTCGTGAAGGTGGCCAACGAGTGCGGATTCAAGACCATCGCCACCAACGACTTCCATTACCTCACGCGCGAAGACGCCCGCGCGCACGACATCCTGCTGTGCATCGGCACGGGCAGCAAGATCAACGACGCCAAGCGCATGCGCTTCGCCAACGACCAGTTCTACATGAAGACCGAAGAGGAGATGCGCGAGGCCCTGTCCGAATGGCCCGAGGCATGCGACAACACGGTGGAAGTGGCCGAGAAGTGCAACGTCGAGCTCGAGCGCGACTCCATTTTGCCGCGCTTCCCCTTGCCGGAAGGCGAAACCGAGGAAACCTGGTTCCGCAAGAAGTGCGAGATGGGCCTGGTCGGGCGCTACCTGCCCGCCGAGGACAAGCAGGCCATCAGCTTCGACCCGAACAACCGCGACACCGTGCTCGCGGGGCTCGATCTGCTGAAGCAGCAGCGCCCCGACGTCATGGAGCGCTACGACACCGAAGCCGAGGTCATCTTGAACGCCGGCTTCCCCGCGTACTTCCTCATCGTGCAGGAATACATCGAATGGGCGCGCAGCCAGGGCATCGGCGTGGGGCCGGGCCGTGGCTCGGCGGCAGGCGCCATCGTGGCGTACGCCATGGGCATCACCGACCTCGACCCGCTGGAAAACGGCCTGCTGTTCGAGAGGTTCCTGAACCCCGAGCGCGTGGAGATGCCCGATATCGACGTCGACTTCGAGCAGGGCCGCCGCGAAGAGGTCATCAACCACATCAAGGACGTGTACGGCGAAGACCACGTGTCGCAGGTCATCACGTTCGGCACGCTGCAGGCGAAGAACGCCGTGCGCGACGCCGCCCGCGTGCTCGACTACCCGTACGGCGTGGGCGACCGCATCTGCAAGATGATCGGCGACGAGCTGGGCATCACCATCACCGACGCCATGTCGAAGAACCCCGACTTGAAGACCGCCTACGAGCAGGAAGACGACGTGCACCAGGTCATCGACGCCGCGCTCGGCATCGAAGGCCACCTGCGCGGCGAGGGCGTGCACGCATGCGCCACCATCATCTGCCGCGACCCCATGAGCGACCACGTGCCCATGAAGCGCGATACCAAGGGCGGCGGCATCATCACGCAGTACGACGGCCACTACACGCCCGACCTGGGCCTTCTGAAGATGGACTTCCTGGGCCTGCGCACGCTCGACGTGCTTTCCATGGCGTGCCGCAACGTGAAGGAGACGCACGGCATCGACCTGCGCCCCGAGGACATCCCCATCGACGACCCGCTGGCGTTCAAGCTCATGCAGGGCAACCTGCGCATGCGCGACACCGACCTTGACACGCAAGACGACGCCGTGTTGAACATGGACGGCCTGTTCCAGGTCGAAGGCGCGCTGTACATCAGCTTGTTCAGCCGCATGCAGCCCACCAGCTTCGCGCACATCGTGGCTTCCATTGCCCTGAACCGCCCCGGCCCGCTGGAATCGGGCATGGTCGACGACTACGTCGACGTGGCGTCGGGCAAGAAGGCCGTGCACTACTACGACGACCGCCTGCGCCCCATCCTCGAGGAAACGTACGGCACCATGGTCTACCAGGAGCAGATCATGCAGGTGTCCATGCGCATGAGCGGCTTTTCCGCCGGCAAGGCCGACAAGCTGCGCAAGGCCATGGGCAAGAAGAAGCTCGACGTCATGCGCCAGCTACAGGAAGATTGGGACAACGGCGCCGTGCAGAACGGTTTCTCGCTCGAAATCGCCCAGAAGATCTGGTCCGACGCCGAGAAGTTCGCTAAGTACGCGTTCAACAAATCGCATTCTGCGGCGTACGCCATCCTGGTCATGCGCACGGCGTACCTGAAGGCGCACTACCCCTACGAGTTCATGGCAGCCGTGCTTTCCAGTTACATGGGCAACACCGACCGCCTCATCCGCTACATCGCCGGGTGCAAGCATTCGGGCATTCCCATTTTGCCGCCTGACATCAACTCGTCGAACGCCGAGTTCACGCCCGTTGCGGAAGGCGTGCGCTTCGGCCTGGTCGGCGTGCGCGGTGTGGGCAAGGGCGTGGCCGATGAGATCATCGCCGAGCGTGAGCGCGGCGGCGCGTTCACCTCGCTGCACGACTTCGTGAACCGCGTCGATGCGAAGTGCTACAACCGCAAGGTTTTGGAAGCGCTGGTGAAGGGCGGTGCGTTCGATTCGACTGGTTACACGCGCCGGCAGATGATGCACTTCATCGACGACACGCCGCTGCTCGACAGCGCCTCGAAGCGCCAGCGCGACCGCGACGCCGGGCAGGTCAGCATGTTCGACATGTTCGGCGACGACGAGGGGTCGGGCTTCGAAGACGCGGTGCCCGAGCCCGATGGCGTCGAATGGCCCAAGCGCGAGAAGCTCGCGTTCGAGAAGGGCATCATGGGCATCTACGTTTCCGAGCACCCGCTCGAGCCGTACGAGGACATGATCGCCAAGATGACGAAGTTCCAAATCGGCGCGCTTGCCGACCGCACGCAGGAAATCAAGTCCGCGGCGTTCGTCGGCATGGTGTCGAACGTGGTCACGAAGCTGACGAAGCGCGGCACCCGCATGGCCACGTTCAACCTGGAAGACACGACCGGTTCCATCGAGTGCATCACCTTCAAGTACGACGATTGCGGCGAGGCCATCGTGGAAGACGCCATCGTGAAGGTGAAGGGCAAGTTCGAGCACGGCGATCGCGGCAACCAGATCATCGTGTACGAGGTCGAGGCCATCGAGTTGTCGGAAGACGCCGCGCGGCCTGCGCAACTGGAACTGCGCGTTCCCTCGGCCGACTTCTCGCAGGAACGCGTGCAGCGCCTGAACCGCATCCTGGGTTCGTACCCGGGTCGCGACTACGTGGTGCTATTCGTCCTGCAGGCCGACGGCCGCAAGTTCCGCGCCGAGCTGCCGCTGACGGTCGATTCCCGTAACCCCATCATGCGCTCGGAGATTCAGGATTTGTTCGGAGCGCCCGTGTGGTAACGCTGGCGGCAAAGGTTGCGTATCGGGGGGCGGCGTTTTCGGGGTTTGCCCGGCAGCCTGACCAGCTTACGGTGCAGGGCGAGCTGGAACGCGCGCTCGAGATGCTGCTGCGCCGCGAGGTGGAAACCACGTGCGCGGGGCGGACCGACACGGGCGTGCATGCGCGCGGGCAGGTCGTCAGCTTCGAAGTCACCGATGACGAGCTGCGGGAAATGGACGAGCGCGATGCGAAGCGCGCTCGGTTCGCCAGCTTGCGGCGGTCGCTGAACGCCATCACGCACGAGGACATCACGGTGCGCGAGGTGTGGAAGGCGGCCGACGGGTTCTCGGCACGCTTCGATGCAACGGCGCGCGAGTACCGGTACTTCCTAGCGGTCGACGAGGTGCCGCCTGTGTTCATGCGCGATTTCTCGTGGCATGTGGGGCCGCTCGACGTTGACGCGATGGAACGCGCGTCGCGCTGCCTCATCGGCGAGCAGGACTTCAAGAGCTTCTGTCGCGCGGCGTCGGCCGTCGACAAGCCGACGTGCCGCAACCTCATGGAAGTGTCGTTTTCGAACGAGGACATCGCGGGCGAGAACATGCTGGTCGTGCGCGTAATCGGCAGCTCGTTCCTGCATTCCATGGTGCGCACCATCGTGGGTACGCTGGTGGAAGTGGGCCGCCATCGCCGTCCGGAGGAGTGGGTGGCCGAGGCGCTTGCCGCGCGCGATCGCACGGCGGCGGGGGAGTGCGCGCCGGCGCAGGGCCTCGTGTTCTGGGAGGTTCGCTATGAGTGACCGCACCCAAGGGCGCACGCAAGCCCAGCCTTCGCAGCCGGTCGAGTTCCCGCCTTCCCGCTTCACGCTCATTTACGAGAGCAAAGACGGCAGGCTGTGCCTGTTCGAAGACGCCGACGGCCACATCACCGCTGTCCGCGCGGACAAGCTGGCCTAATGCAAAGGGCGTTTCGGGCCATTTGGAAATCGCGCATCAAAATGGCATTCTTTCGCGGCAATGCGCACTCTACCGCGATTTCGTTCGTGCATTTCCCTGCAATAATTGGCACAATGACGCTCATGGTGGGTTCAGTCGTACATTTCGCGAAAAGAATGCCAATCTGACGAACAAGACAATAAAGCCAACTACATAAGCTTCGAAAACTGCCATAGGGCACTTCAACCAAGAGGAGCGTGCATGATGGAAAGTCGGGAAATCGAGCAGCTGCGCACGTGGATTGACGAATGCGCGCCGGGGCGCATGGTGTTCTTCGGCGGGGCGGGAGTGTCGACCGAAAGCGGCATTCCCGACTTTCGCAGCCCCGACGGGCTGTACGCGCAAAAGTACGGCGACGTGCCGCCCGAGGAGATGATCTCGCGGACGTATTTCGACCGGCATCCGCAGCAGTTCTTCGAGTTCTACTTCGACCGCATGATCGCGCGCGATGCCGAGCCGAACCGCGCGCACCGCAAGCTTGCGCAGCTGGAACAGGCGGGCGTGTGCTCGGCGGTCATCACGCAGAACATCGACGGCCTGCATCAGAAGGCCGGCAGCAACGTGGTGTGGGAGCTGCACGGCAGCGTGCTGCGCAACTACTGCATGACGTGCGGTGCGCCGTATGACCTCGACGCCATCATGCGGCTGCGCGAGCAGGCGGAAGACGGCATCCCGCGCTGTGAGCAGTGCGGCGGCATCGTGAAGCCCGACGTGGTGCTGTACGAGGAAGGCCTCGACGGCCACGTGCTGGAAGAGTCGGTCAAGGCCATTCGCCGCGCGGATCTGCTCGTCATTGCCGGAACCTCGCTTGCGGTGTATCCGGCGGCTGGGCTCATCGACTACTTCTCAGGCAACCATTTAGCCATCATCAACCTGTCGCCCACGCCGCGCGACCGGTACGCCGACTTGTGTGTTCAAGCCAAGGTCGGCGACGTGTTCGATTGGTGATGAGGCGGCGGCGTTTCTTGACAAACGATACGCCAAACGGCAATATACCTTCTTGCGCGAAAGCGCACATACACGTGGGGATGTAGCTCAGCTGGGAGAGCATCACGTTCGCAACGTGGGGGTCGTGGGTTCGAATCCCATCATCTCCACCACGAAGACCAGGTCAGGACGCATGTCCTGACCTTTTTTGTCGGTCCGACCGACATGCACCGACATTTTACCGACATTTCGTTTCGGCGTCACGCCAAAAACGCTTCGAAAAACGGCGTAGGTTGCGCTGTGCCGAATGTGGAAAACCCCGGGTTACGATCTGGCGCAGAGACGGTTGCGGCAGGGCGCAATCGGGGGTTGCGCCATGGCGCAAGCAACGCGCCCCATAGGTTGCGCCATGGTGCGACCCTATTAAAAAGGGAAAAGACAATAAAAAGAAAAGGGGGATCCGCCAGCTGGCGCCGATGAGGCCCGTCGTTCTCCTAAAGGGTTGAAAATCCCTCCTCATCCCCTTCAAGACGGGTTCCGTTTTGGAAGAAGGTAGTGCTCATTTTGAAACCAAATGGGTCTATTTTGAACCAAAATCCCCACAGGGCCTCGGAAACGTTGTAGCCTGTCCCGCATCAGAAAGCCAGGAGCGAAGGGAAATGCCTGAGAATGGAAAGCATGACAGTGGCAATGGGCGAGCCGAGGATCATCTCGCTCGCGGAGGCGGCGGAGCTGCTCGGCGTGTCGTACCCGACGATGGTGCGGCTCGCCTCGGAAGGCGAGCTGAAGGCGTTCAGGGTGCGCAAGGTCTGGCGCACGAGCACGGCGGCATGCGAGGAATACGTGCGCGAGCGGTTCAGAGCCCAGGAGGCGGCATGCCGGGCGAGAAACGCCGAGATGTGACCGCCATGGCCCGCTACGCCCAGTACCCGCCGCTCAGGTTCTCAGTGGTCCCGGAAGGGCTCATCGCCGAGCTCAACGCCCGCCGCGTCGGGCGAAATGGGATGCTCGTGATGCTCGACCTGTGCCGCCAGGTCTACGAGGACGGCACCATCGGGCGCGCGCCCGCGCGCGACGTATCGGAGCGCACGAAGCTCACGGCCTACCAGGTAGCCCGCGGCATGACGGAACTGCGCGACAAGGGAATCATAGAGCCGGTCGCCGTGAGGGGCCGCGATGGCGTTCGGCGCCCGGATCGCTCGACTCACGGTCACGTCGCCCAGTACCGCATCAACGACGATGTCTGGAAGCGGGTTGCTCTGCGCTGGATAGCTTGAGAAGCCGCTGGCCGTATCGCCTCATGCTGAGGGGCGCGGGGCATCCCCCGCTCGGGAAGGGCGGCGAAGAAACGACGCGATGTCATCGGTTTGGAACCGTGTAATCAATCCGTCAGTCACCATGTCCGTCTCGTTGGCTCTGCGTCCGCCCCGAGCCCCGCTTTGACTCCTTGTACGCACAGAGTAGGCAACTTGCTACCGTGGAGAAAAGATCGGTTTGGATTATGGGAGAAACAGGTGAAGCAGAGTAGAATTGGCTAGGGAGGAGAGAGACGCCAATGAACATCGACCACTTGCGGGAATTCACGTACCTAGCCGAGACGCTCAGCTTCGCTGCGACCGCGCGGCACTTCTTCATCGGAGCCTCGGTGCTGAGCAAGCACATCGCGGCGATGGAAGACGACCTGCAGGTGAAGCTGTTCGAGCGCGGTGGGCGCAGCGTTAGCCTGACCGAGGACGGCGAGGCGTTCTACCGCGACATCGTGGGCGTCGTCGATGGGTACGACCGCGCGGTCGCGAATCTGGAAGCCCGCCGGGCGAACGCCGACCTGCGCTTGCGTATCGGCTATTTACGCGGAGCCGCCCGGCCCTTCCTGCCGAAGCTCGTGCGCTACATGGAAAAGGAGCGCCCGGAAGTCGAACTCGACCTGCGCTGCATGGAATACGGCGAGCTCATACGGGCCCACCGCTCGCATGCGGTCGACGTCATCTTCAACATGGACTTCGACCCCGAGGCGGTCGATGCGTGCGACTCCGAGCTCGTGTACGCCGACAAGCTATACGTCGTCGTGGGGAAGAAGCACCGCCTGGCCAAGAACGAGGAGGTCGCCGTGGGCGAGCTCGCGGGTGAGCGGATGCTGCTGCCCGACGAGCAATCGTACCCGGGCCTCGCGCAGCGCTACGAGCATATCGTGCGCAACTCCTGCGATGTCACCTTGGCGAAGCGCTACAAGGACATCGACACGTTCTACTTGCGCATTGCGCAGAACAACTGCGTCGGCTTCTCGTCGGGTCACAACTACCGCCAGTTCGAGGGCCGCGCCGTTTTTCTGCCCCTCCGCGGCATCGACACCAGTTACACGGTGAGCGCGCAGTGGCTCAAGGGATGCGACGAGCGCATCGTGGAAATCGCCCGAGAGCTCGCGCGGGTCTGCGCCGAGTACATGCAGAGTTGGTCTGATGGCGTCGTCGAGTGAGTGAAACAGGTACCCGTCACCTGTTTCACTCACTTTGCGTTCGAGCCATTCCAAATTGGAAAGCTAGCTTCTCAGAACGACACAAACGGTCAGTCCTTGCGCTCATAGACTGGGTTCACTTGAATCCGGCAGAAGAGAGCGAGGGGACATGGCAAGACCTGACAAGTACCAGTACGTCGACCACGAGAAGCCGTGGCGCTACCAGGAAGGCGACCTAACCGTCACGCGCACGAGCGCATGGTCGGGCCCCGGGTGCCACCTGGGCTGCGGCATCCTGCTGTACACCGACGCAGAGGGCAAGCTCGTGAAGGTGGAAGGCGACCCGGAAAACCCGTTCAACAAGGGGCGTTTGTGCCCGAGATGCCTCGACATGATCGAGTCGGTGTACAACTCCGACCGCATCCTGTACCCGATGCGCCGCGTTGGCGGCCGCGAGGCGCGCGGCACCGACAACTGGGAGCGCATCACGTGGGACGAGGCTTACGACGAGATCGCCGAGAAGTTCCTGTACTACAAGGAGAACTTCGGCGCCGAGTCGGTGAGCTTCTGGAAGGGCACCGGCCGTGACATCGCCCCGTGGATCAGCCACCTGGCTTGGGCGTTCGGCAGCCCCAACGTCGTGTTCGGCCTTTCGGGGTGTGCATGCTTCGTGCCGCGCATCGCGGCCTCCACCTGCACGAGCGGGTCGTTCTGGGTGGGCGACTACTCGCAGCAGTTCCGCGACCGCTACGACGACCCGCGCTGGAAGTGCCCCGAGCTCATCGTGCTGTGGGGCAACAATCCCGTCGTGTCGAACTCCGATGGCCTGTACGGCCATTGGGTAACCGACTGCATGAAGCGCGGCAGCAAGATCATCTCGGTCGACCCGAAGATGACCTGGCTCGGCACGAAGGCCGAGCTGCACCTTCCGCTGCGCCCCGGCACCGACGCGGCGCTGGCCATGGGCATGCTGCGCGTCATGATAAAGGAAGATATCTACGACCACGAGTTCGTCGAGTGCTGGTGCTACGGCTTCGAGCAGCTCGCCGAGACGGTCGAGCCCTACACGCTTGAGAAGACCGAGGAGATCACCTGGGTTCCCGCGTGGAAGATCGAGAAGGCAGCCCGCATGATGGCCGAGGCCGATGGTTGGATCATGCAGTGGGGCGTGGCGACTGACATGTGCAAGGAGGCCATCCCGTCGTGCCAGGCGCTGAGCGCGTTGTTCCAGATCACGGGCGACGTGGACGTGCCCGGCGGCATGATCTCGCCTCCGTCGATCCTGGCGTACTACAACGGCTGGGGCGGCGAGAACCTGCCTCCCGAGCAGGAGGACAAGCGCCTCGGCATCCACAAGTACCCGCTGTACAAGTTCGGCTTCAAGAACGCCTCGACCGACGTCACCATCGCGGCGATTGAGTCCGGCAAGGACGAGAACGGCAACGACTACCCGATGAAGGCGGCATGGCTGCAGACGACCAACCCGCTCATCAACTCCTCGCCCGACACGCGCCGCACTTACGCTGCGCTCAACAGCCTGGAATTCATCGTGTCGGTCGATCTGTACATGACCCCGACCGTGCAGGCGCTCGCCGACATCGTGCTTCCCGCATGCACCTACGCCGAGCGCAACGGCATCCGCATCGGCGACGGCGTGCAGCGCGGCGAGACCATCAACAAGGCCGTGCAGGTGGGCGAGTGCAAGTCCGACATGGTCATCAACTGGGAGCTGGGCAAGCGCATCGCGCCCGACTGCTACCCGTGGGAAACCGAAGAGGACATGTACTCCGAGATCCTGAAGGACATGGGCATGAGCTTCGAGGAGTTGCGCGAGAACGCGCCGACCTACCTCGATTTCGAGTACCGCAAGTACGAGAAGGGCCTGCTGCGCGCCGACGGCCAGGTGGGCTTCCAGACCCAGACCGGCCGCATCGAGCTGTGGTCGACCTACTTCAACCAGGTGGGCATGGAGCCCGTGCCGAACTTCGAGGAGCCCACGCCCGGCCCGGTTGCCGACCCCGACCTGTACGAGGAGTACCCGCTGATACTCACGACCGGCGCCCGCAACTGGACGCTGTTCCACTCCGAGCATCGCCAGGTTCCGCGCCTGCGCTCGTACCGCCCCGACCCGATCTTGCAGATGCATCCCGAGGCTGCCGAGAAGTACGGCGTGGCCGAGGGCGACTGGGTGTGGGTGGAGAACCACCGTGGCCGCGCGAAGCGCAAGGTGCAGCTCTGCGAGGGCCTGGACCCGCGCTACTGCTCGACCGACCACGGCTGGTGGCTCCCCGAGGCCGGCAAGTACAAGGAAGGCGGCTTCTCGGGCATGTGGGACTTCAACATCAACCAGCTGCTGGCCTACGACCCCGGCCGCTCCGGCTTCGGCTCGAACTACAAGACGGTGCTCTGCCGCGTGTACAAGTGTGCCGAGGGCGACCACAACACGCCCGACAACAAGTTCGGCTATGACCGCCCGGTCGACGACGTGGTGGCATCCGAACCCGAAAAGGTCGTGAACAAGGCCAACGTGGCGGCCGACGTGTTGGCCGATGCCACGACGGTGCCCTACATCGCCGCGCACGAGGTGAGGGCCGACGAGCGCCTGTACACCATCGACGGCGGCGCGTGGGCGGACAAGGCTCGTGCGGTCGAGGCCGAGAAGGTGGCCGAGCGCGAGCGCGCCAAGGAAGAGTTCATGGCAGCCTACATGGCGATGATCGCCGAGCAGGAGGCCGCCGAGGCCGCTGCGAACGCCGAGGAATAGAGGGGGTAGCAACATGTCTTACGGAATGCTGGTCGATTACGAGTGGTGCTCGGGCTGCCACAGCTGCGAGGTGGCCTGCGACGTAGAGGCGACGCACGCCCACTTCCCGAAGGGGCATTGCGGCGTGAAGGTGCACGAAGAGGGCCTGTACCAGATCGGCGATGAGAAGTGGACGGATATCTTCATGCCCATCTTCACCGACCTCTGTGACACGTGCGCCGCGCGTCGCGCCGCCGGCGAGGAGCTTCCCACGTGCGTGAAGCACTGCCAGGCGCATGTTCTGAAGTTCGGCGAACTTGACGAGCTGGCGAAGGACTTGGCCGCCAAGCCCAAGCAAGTCCTGTACGCGTTCTGAACCAAAAGGGAGTCTCCCTTTTGGTTCAAAGGAGCAGCTATGTGCCAGACGTGCATCAACTGCGGGAAATGCCAGGGCGAGGTTCGCCCCATGTCTCCCGTCGGATACTGCCCGATGTGCGGTACGCAGAACGACGCCGCATCCGACCGCTGCGCCGGGTGCGGGGCTCCCTTGCCGAAGCCAGCTGGCGTCGGCAAGGGAGATACTTTGGTTTCTACTCAATACGGTAAAGCGATTGGAAAAAGGAGGAGCGAAGATGGAATACGTAACGCTTAACACGGGCGCGAAGATGCCGCTGGAGGGCTTCGGCGCGATGATGATGACGCCCGAGGATGCGGGCAAGGCCGAGGAGACGGTGTACGAGGCGATCAAGACGGGCTACCGGCTCATCGACACGGCGGCCTCCTACATGAACGAGGATGCGGTTGGCCGTGCTTGCAAGCGCGCCATCGACGAGGGAATCGTCGCGCGCGAGGACCTGTTCGTCGTCTCGAAGCTGTGGGTGCAGGACATGAAGACCGAGGAGGACGCCGCCAAGGCGATACAGGCTTCGCTCGACAAGCTCGACCTGGGCTACATAGACCTGTATCTGGAGCACCAGGCGATGGGCGACTATTTCGCGGCGTGGCGCGCCATGGAGAAGGCGCACAAGGACGGCAAGCTCAAGGCCATTGGCGTGGCGAACTTCTTCCCCAACGTGCTCGCCAACTTCTGCGAGACGGTGGAGGTCATCCCCGCCATCGACCAAGTGGAGCTCAGCCCCTTCATGGCGCAGGAGGCGGCGCTCGCCAACATGCGCGACTACGGCGTGACCCCCATGGCGTGGTCTCCGCTCGCGGAGGGAAAGCATGGCATCTTCACCGACCCCGAGCTCACCGCCATCGGCGAAAAGTACGGCAAGACAGCCGCCCAGGTGGCGCTCCGTTGGAACACGCAGCGCGGCGTGGTGATCATTCCGAAGTCGTCCAACCCCGCGCGCATGGCGCAGAACCTCGACATCTGGGATTTCGAGCTGACCGACGAGGAGATGGCGGCCGTCACGGCCAAGGACCTCGGCAAGTCCGGAATCATCGACCATTTCGATCCCGCTACGGTCAAGATGATTTTGGGGATGAGGATCCACGACTAAGCGCTAGACGACCTGCGTCGGCGGGGGAGACAACTGATCAATCCCTCCGTTAAAGGGTTTTGGAAGCGGAGCGCGGCCCCTAACCGCGCTCCGCTTCGTTTTGCGCATGAGATCGTTTCCAAAACGGAAATCGACCCTCCGATGATGACACGATCGGGGCTTCTTCCCGCCCGTAGACTTTGTGCTATCGGAAAGCTCATCACCTAAGAGGAGGGTATGAATCATGAGCAAGCAACTGAAAGCGAATCTTCTCCACGCACTGTTCGTCGGCATCATCTGCGGCGTGCTGATCGGCGTATACGCGGCGCTGCCGATCGAGACGCCCCTGTACTGGGCGGCCTTCATCATGATCCCGACTGTGTTCATGTTCGGCGGCGAATGGAAGGACATCCCCGTGCACTGGGTCAACGCGGCCATCGGCCTGTTCCTGGGCGGCGCGCTGACGTTCGTCATCACGCAGCAGCTCGTCCCCGGCATCGGCTTGCCGCTGGCGTTCGCGGTCGCGACCTGCATCTGCACGTTCCTGGTTCAGGGCCTCACGAACGGCGTGTTCTCGCCGGGCGGCTTCAAGCCCTTCTTCGGCCGCTGCCCCATGGCGTTCGTCGGCATGATCACTTGCTTCGCAGCCGGCGGCGAGAACTACGTCGTGGCGCTGCTCAGCCTCATCATCGGCATCGTGTTCGCCACGCTGTCTGCCCAGTCCGGCAAGCTGGCCGCCCGCATCGTGGGCCTCGGCCAGGACGAGCCCGAGACGGCAGCGCAGGCTGAAGGCGCGCAGGCATAGGTTTGGAATCGGCGAGCCGGGATGCATCCCGGCTCGTGTCATATCAGGCGGGCGGCTGAGCCGCCCAGAGAGAAGGGGCACATCATGAACTACAAGATCACGAACCTCGAGTACGGCATCGGCCCTTGGGGCACCGAGGTCCTTTACGGTGCCATCGGCAATCCGGCGCCAGGTGAGACCGAGGACAACGTGCACTCCGTCACGCTGCTCGAGGACGAGAACGGCAAGAAGATCCTCGTGGACACGGGCGTCGATGAGGAGGACGCCGCCAAGAAGGAGCTCTGGGACTCGCTCATCACCGAGTTCAATGGCACGATTAGCGCGCTTGCGCTCGTGGACCTCACGCCCGAGGACATCGATGCGGTCATCATCACCCATGCGCACCTCGACCACATCGGCGGGCTCATGCGCTTCACCCACGCCGACATCTACATGCAGCGCGAGGAGTTCGAGGCATGGGAGGCCATGGCGGCCGACCCCAACTATCAGCAGCTCGTCCTGCCCGCCGCCTATCCGCCCGACTACCCGCAGATCCGCGAGCTCATCGATGCGGGCAAGATTCACATGCTTGAAGGCGACGTCGATGAGGTGCTTCCCGGCATCAGCCTGCACGTTGTGCGCGAGTGCCATTCGGTCGCCGAGCAGCTGGTGATCGTCGACACCGCGCGCGGCAAGGTGATCGTCGGCGGCGACATCGCATGCCGTCCCGCCAACATCTTCGGCACCGACGAGTGGCCGGGCTACCTGGTGCCGGTGCTGGGCCGTTCGGGCTCCGCCCGCATGGTCTGCGGTGCATACCAGTGGATCCGCGACATGCTCGACGGCGACGCGAGCCGCCTCGTACTGACGCACGACGTCACCATGCACGAGCGCTTCGAGACGCAAGGCCGCGAGGGCCTCGCCATACACTACATCGTCAAATAACCATCCAGTTCGAGGTCGGCGGGGACTCCAAGACCCGCCGGCCTTCTTGATGAGAGAGGGCTCATCATGATCACCGAAACTAGCACCATGTTCAAGAAGCTGTTCACGCCGTTCAAGATCGGCAATTGCGAGATTCCGAACCGCATCGCCGTGCCTGCCATGGTCACTAACATGCCAACCGAGGATGGCTACGCCACCGAGCAGTTCATCAAGTACTACGAGGAGAAGGCCAAGGGCGGCTACGGCCTGATCATCACCGAGGATTACCTCATCAACCCCAACGGCAAGGGCTACAAGCACGTGGCAGCGCTGTATGAGGACGCCCAGATCGAGGGCCACGCGAAGATGGTCGAGGCCGTGCATTCCCACGGCTCGAAGATCTTCTGCCAGATCTACCACTGTGGCCGCCAGTCGAACCATTTCGTGAACGGCGGCGTGCAGACCATGGCACCGTCGCCTTCGGCCGACCCGTGGAACCGCGACATGGCCCGCGAGCTGACCGTCGACGAGATCCACACGTTCGTGCGCCAGTTCGGCGAGGCAGCCGGGCGCGCCAAGAAGTGCGGCTTCGACGGCATCGAGATCCACGCCGGCCACGGCTACCTGATCGCGGCGTTCCTTTCGTTCCATCAGAACCACCGCACTGACGAGTATGGCGGACCGCTCATCAACCGCGTGCGCTTCCTGCACGAGATCTATGACGAGATGCGCAAGAACGTCGGCGACGATTTCCCCATCATGATCCGCTTCAGCGCGGTGGAGGGCACGGCGAACGGCCGCGACTTGGGCGAGGCCCGCGTGCTGGCTAAGATGTTCGAAGAGTGGGGCGTCGACGCCATCAACTGCTCCAACGGCCTGTACAGCTCGTACAACGACGGCATCATCGCTTCCACGTGGAAGAAGCCGGCGTTCGGTGCGAGCAACGCCAAGGCTCTGAAGGAGATTGTGAACATTCCGGTCATGGCCGTGAACCGCATCAACGATCCGCTCGTGGCCGAGGAGCTGCTGCAGGACGGCTACTGCGACTTCGTCGGCATGGCGCGCGCGTCGCTCGCCGACCCGCACCTGCCGAACAAGGCCAAGGAAGGGCGCCTGTGCGACATCCGCCAGTGCATCGGCTGCCTGCAGGCGTGCGCCGGCCACACCTACCAGCAGATCCCGACGTGCTGCCTCGTGAACCCCGAGGTGGGCAAGGAGTACAAGTACACATTCGAGCCGACCGAGCCGAAGAAGGTGCTCATCATCGGCGGCGGCCCGGGCGGCATGAACGCGGCCATCGCGGCTGCCCGACGCGGCCACGACGTGACGCTGTGGGAGAAGGAAGACCGCCTGGGCGGCCAGTTCATCGCCGCCGGCTGCACGCCGGGCAAGGGCGACTACATCACCTACGTGTACTCGCTCAACCGCACTGTGAACCAGCTGGGCGTGAAGGTGGAGCTCAACAAGGAGGCGACCGCCGATGACGTCCGCGCGTTCGGTGCCGACAAGGTCATCATCGCCACCGGTGGCGTGGGCCGCGTTCCCGAGGAGATCCCCGGCATCGCCGGCGACGCTCGGGTCATCATGGCCGAAGACGTCCTGCGCGGCCGCGTGAACCCCGAGGGCTACATCTACATCCTGGGCGGCGGCTCGGTCGGCATCGAGACGGCATGCTACCTGGCCGATGCCGAGCGCGGTCACATCTCCATCGTCATCCGCCGTGACGTGGTGGCCGACAAGGAGGATCAGGGCAAGGTGAACTTCATGCGCGCCTTCTGCGAACAGCGCCACGTGAAGTTCTTGTTCAAGCACACGATCAACGAGCTCGCCGAAGATGGTCTGGTGCTCACGCACAACGGCGAAACCGAGACGCACAAGGTCGACTGGGTCGTGCTGTCCTGCGGCTACGTGCCCGTGAACGGCCTGGTGGAAGAGCTGAAGGACCTTGGCGACAAGGTCGTCGTCATCGGCGATGCCGTGAAGTGCCGCGATGCCGAAGACGCCGGCAACGAGGGCTTCGACGCGGGGTATTTCGCGTAAGCAACTGCGGATTATCGACAGATAGAAAGGATTTGCAATGACCAAGAACTACTTCGACCTTTCCGGTCAGGTCGCGATCGTCACGGGTGCGTCGGGCGGTCTGGGCGTGCAGATGGCGAAAGCGCTCGCGAACCAGGGCGCGAAGATCGTCGTCATGGCCCGCCGCCAGGAGAAGATCGACGCTGTGGCAGCTGAAATCGCAGAAGAGTTCGGCGTGGAGACGCTCGCCATCCGCTGCGACATCACCGATACCGACAACGTCGAGGCGGCAATCGACGAGGTGCTCGAGAAGTGCGGGCGCATCGATATCGTCATCAACAACGCCGGCACGGGCGCCGTGGCTCCTGCCGAGGATATCACCGACGAGCAGTTCGACCATGAGATGCAGATCGACTTGTTCGGCACCTTCAAGGTCGCCCGCGCAGCCGCCAAGAAGGCCATGATCCCGGCCAAGTACGGCCGCGTCATCAACATCGCGAGCATGTACGGCCTGGTGGGCAATAAGGTCGCCGGCTCGGCCCCTTACCATGCAGCTAAGGGTGGCGTCGTCAACCTCACCCGCGCGCTCGCTGCCGAGTGGGGCAAGTACGACATCACCGTCAACGCCATCTGCCCGGGTTACTTCTACACGCCGCTGACCAAGGAGACGCTCGACAGCGACTTCTTCCAGGCCAACGCCAAGACGATGATCCCCATGGAGCGTTACGGCAACGAGGGCGAGCTCGACAGCGCCGCCATCTTCCTGGCCTCGCCCGCCTCGACCTACGTCACCGGCATCATGGTCCCCGTCGACGGCGGCTACACCTGTATGTAGCAGTTGTTTGCTAAACACGCTCAAGGCCGTCCTTCGGGGCGGCCTTTCCATTTTGGAAAGCGGGTGTCCTGCAATGACACAGGCATGCGGTGTCGCTTTCAATACACTAGGACGTGCCATACTGTTTGGGATCGGGACGGCAGGGGGTGCCGCCCCGCCCTTTGCATGCACGAACCAGTTTGGCATGGTTGAGATAACGTTTCCGAAAAGGGGTTCATGATGGAAAACAGCTCGCAGAACGCAAAAGGGAAGTTGCATTTCGGCTACCTGGTGGTGGCCGCCATGGTGCTGACGAGCTTCATCCCCTTGTCGCTGGGCTTAAGCTGCGCGGGCATCTTCTATCCGGCGCTTTCCGACTACCTAGGCGTCGAGCGCGGCATGCTGTCGTATTACACGTCGGTGCTTTGGATAGCGGCGCTCGTCACCTTGCCGTTTTTGGGCAAGCTCCTGAACAACAAGGACGCGCGCCTCTGCCTGACCGGTGCGGTCGTCATCATCGCGGCGGCGTTCGTGTGGCTGTCGTTCACGCAAGCTCTCTGGATGTTCTACGTTGCGGCCGCAGCCATGGGCGTCGGCGTGGCGATGTTGCTGTTCCTCGCGCCGTCCACCCTCATCAACCGCTGGTTTGCCAAGCGCGCGGGCTTCCTGCTGGGCATCGTCATGGCGTTCACGGGCATCGGCGGTGTGGTGTGGTCGACGGTCGGCGGCATCCTCATTCAGGAAATCGGTTGGTCGGCGACGTATCTCGTGTTCGCCGTGCTCTCGGCCTGCACGATTCCCGTTACGCTGTTCATGGTGGCGAGCCGTCCTGAAGACAAGGGCCTGCAACCCCACGGCTGGGACCCGAAGCAAGCGGAAGTGGTGCCCAAGTTCGCCACGGGCATTGCCGCGCATGAAGCCTTCAAGATGCCCGTGTTCTACCTCATCTGCCTGATGTGCTTCCTGCTTAACATCGGCATGTACGTGTATTTCATGATTCCGAGCTATGCCACGACGCTCGACATCGGCGTGGCGTTCCCGCTGCTCGGCGCCACCGCCTCGTCGGTCGCCATGGCGGGCCAGACCGTCTCGAAGCTCGCGTTGGGCGCCGTAGGGGAGAAGCGCACCCAGACGTCGACCATCGTGGCGCTTGCGCTCGGCATCGCGGGCGTGGCGCTCCTCGCATTTGCGACCGGCTCCACCGTCGCCTTCTACGCAGCAGCGCTGTGCTTCGGCGTGTATTACGGCATCACCAACGTCATGATGCCCATATTCACGCGCAAGAGTTTCGGCGACCGCGATTACGCGCAGATTTACTCGCGCGTCTCGATGGTGGCCTCCATCAGCAACGCCGCGGCCGCCTTCATCTGGGGCACCGTCATCGACGCCACGCACAGCTACATGCCGATGTTCATCGGTGTCATCGCACTCATGGCCGCGACCATCGTCACCGTGGTGGCAATCGGGCGCATGCAGGCGAGACGGTCGGCATGAGGCCCGCTGCGGGGTTTTGCTGGTTTGTGCTTGTGAAACGAGTTTGCCAACACGTCTGATCGACCGGTGGCCTGAGCATGCTATGAACCCTTCAGCAAGTGGCCTACTCCGTGCGCACGGGTGGCAAACGCAAGTAGCCTGCTCCGTGTACACGTCGCACAGAATAGTGGGCGCAGAGCGTTAAGTCGCGGCAAGCAGGAGCCTCCTCGGGCCACATCCGAGGAGGCTCCTTGTTGTCAAGCCAAGCCTCTGTCGCGCTCTTCGCCTGGAACCAAATCGGGGGATTCCCCGCGCCCCTGGGGAACGAATGCCCGGAAGGCGTTACGAGCCGAGGATCCTCATCGTGTCCTGGCCTTTAATGCGCTGCTGGGGAGCGAGGAGGAGCCACGACGGCTCGTTCGGGTCGGAAAGCGCATCGGCGGCTTTCCTGAGTCGCTTCCTATCCGAGCCGTGCAGCTGGGAGAGCACGACGGCGTGGTCGGTTATCAGGCTTGCCAGGAGGGCCGCATCCTCCAGGTGGCGGTGTGGGTTGCGCCTGTCGGTTGCGTAAGCGGCGCACTTTAGCACGAGCGCACCAATCAGGCTGGGGATGGATACGGTCGCCTTGCGTGTTTCCGATGCAATTTCGACTTCCGTTTTCCGCTCTATCGCCTGCGCGCCGCCGGGAGTCTCCAGCATCGGCCACGTGTTCACCCTTGCGGCCTTCTGCCTCCCGGCCGGGAGGTGGTCTGCCACGAGGACGTCGACGATGAGGTCGCCCTTGGCCATCCTGTGAAATGCACTTCCCCGCAAGCCGGGCTCCTGCGGTTCGAACCCCATCTTCTCGAGCGATCTGATGACCGCTCCGACGTTCCTGGAGCTCGCCAGGACGTCCACGAGCACATCGACGTCGACGGTCGCGCGCGAGCTCAAGCCGGCAAGCCCCGCATGCACCTGCGTCATGAGCCCGCCGACCAGCATCCAGGAATCTTGCGGGACCAGGTCGGAGATGTCCAAGACGGTCTTCCAAGCGGGAATGGCCTCGGTCACCCTAAACATCCCTATGCTCATCGAGCAGCCTCCTCAGCATCTCGAGTCCCGCCTCCCGCTCCCTCGCGTCCATTGACTGGGCCAAGTCAGCGGCCGTTGCGGCGATCGGCATCTCGCCCCTCGCGCCGTCGGGAAGCCATGGCGCCACATGTAAGACGACGTTGCCATGCGGGTCCTCCGCCAGGAAGAATGACGCTTCGAGCCCATCGGCCTCTGATTCCAGGCAGTAGCCCTCGATCCTGCCGCCCGCCTGCAGCAGCCCGAATTCGGCAAGGCGACCGCTGCTCGCCCCCGAAAGGGCGAGCGAGCCCGCCACGGAGCCCAGGAACGACTCGCTCGCGCGGTAGCGGCGCGTGGCGGCGCGCTTCCGGAGCTGCCATGACAGTGATTCCGCCGAAGCGGACTGGAGCCGGAGGCGGAGCCTCCTCGACTGGGCATATGACAGCCAGTCGGCTTCGAGCCCCGATAGCAGCCATAGCGCGGCGTAGGCCGTGCGAGCGTCCATCGGCCTCCCGCGCCCCTGGTTCGCCGTCACGTAGGATTGCAGCGACGCCGCGTCCACGAGGATGGTGTTGCCGCTCTTCGCCGCATCGATCTCGCCAGCGCGGGCGAGGCACCCGATGCGGTGCGCGGAGAGCCCCGATGCCGCGGAGGCCTCGGCGGTCGTCATGAAACCCGGTATTCTGGCGCCTTTCAGCATTACAGAAATAGTATTACAAAATACTAATTATGTAAACACTGTTGGATTATCACGCCGTTGCGCAGCCGAAAACTCACGATGCTTCTTTCAGTGCCTTCTCGCGCCTTCTGGCCTCTGCCAGCATGAGCTCCAATTGCTCGACGGTGAACGTCAGGCCGGCGATGCCGGACGCGGGCGGCTCTTCCCGTTTGGGCCCCAGCTCTCCGAACACGCCGTCCATGTCGACGTCGAAGCAGGCCTTCATCTTTTCGAGGGAGTCGCGCTTGGCCTCGGGTGCCACGTCTGCGTAGACGTCGAGCGTCATGCTGGGGCTCGCGTGTCCGAGCCAGTCCGAGACGGTGCGGATGTCGGTCCCCTTGGCGATCATCATGGTGGCGAACGTGTGGCGCAGGTCGTTGAACGTGCAGTTGAACCCGTTCATCCTGCAGAACGCTGAGAACTCCTTGCCGAGCTTCGTGGGATTGTAGGGCTTGCTGTCGGCCTCCCAGGTGCCGAACAGGAAGGGGTCGGCGCCCTTCACCCCGAACTCCGCCAGGGTCCGCAGCATGTCCTTCTTCAACGCGTTCAGGTGGCTCCACGTGCGCGTGGTGAGCGGAAGCGTCCGCACGCTGCTCTCGGTCTTGGGCTCCTTCTCGTAGTAGCCGCCCGCACCGCACCCCAGCGAGCTGCGCACCTCGATGGCCGGCACGTCCAGGATGCACGACGTCCGCACGGCGCACACCTCCGACAGGCGCATGCCCGTCGTCAGCGCGAGCTCGATCATGTAGCCGAGCGGGTCGGGCTGGGCCTCGCGCGCGTGCTTCAGCATGCGCGTGCGCTCCTCCTGATCGAGCGCGTTGATCGGCGCCTTCTTGCGGCGCGGCGGCTTGCAGAAGTCGCACGGGTTCTTCGTGATGAGCTCGGCTCCCACGGCGTATTTCAGGGCTTGTTTGAGCAGCCTGAAGGGCTTGGCCACGGTCTTGGGCGCGTAT
>JAFUCC010000103.1 GCA_017459925.1 Eggerthellaceae bacterium | reverse complement strand
TGAGGGAGCGTTCCTATGCAAAGATTAGGTCTCGACACATTGAACACCTTCCCTGGGGTGATGTTCAACCAGCCGCTTCGCTAAAGATTGAGCAGTTGCAAAAGCTGCGTGTAGTCGCCGTTGGCGAGTGCGGAGATATCGTCTTGGTACTCGAGCAGCGGGATGAGCTCGACGTAGGGTTGGGCGGACTCGGGAACGCCGAGCGTCGCCTCGATTCCATACGCTTCGACGCCGACGTAACCTGCGTCATCGTAGGTGGTGATGCCGACCTCGGTGCCGTTGGCGTCGACAGAGTACGTGCCGGTCTCCTTGACGGTTTCGGGTTTCTCGACCGCTTTCCATTCCTGAATCGCCAAATCGTCGATGGCGGCATCCATGATCTCGACGGGGATGCCGTACGTGTCGGAAATCTGCTGCGCGCGGGAACGCAGCTCGCTGTCGATGCGGTCCTTGATGCCCGATACGTCGATGAGCGTGTTGGTGGCCGCGACTTGCGCGCCGGCGAACGGCTTGAAGTCGCCGAGCGCGAGGTTGCTGCACCCGCCGGTCAGCACGAGCCAGCATGCTCCGCCGGCTATCGCGATGAGCAGGATTGCGGTTATCACTATGTTGCGCATGGTTTTCGCCATGGAAGGGCCTCCTTGGAAGGTTCCAACTCGTATAGCCTACGGAACCAATGTGGACACCCTGTGGTAAAACGAAGGCTCCAAATCGAGAACATGAAAACTTCTCTTAAAACCTGCGACCAAATGTGTTAGTATTTCACCCGCTGTCTTGCAGCATCGGCGCGTGGCTCAGCTTGGTAGAGCGCTGCGTTCGGGACGCAGAGGTCGCTGGTTCAAATCCAGTCGCGCCGACCATGAAGTTGAAAGGGATGTTTTCTTCGGAACCCATCCCTTTTTTCTTAGGCTAGCCCAATTGGGCTCGTCCTTAAGGAGGCACGAATGAAGTTCTTCGGCATGGGCGGTTTGGAGCTCGTCATCATCCTGGTGATCGTGCTCATCATCTTCGGGCCCAAACAGTTGCCGAAACTGGGCAAAATGCTCGGCAAGGGCGTGAAGAACGTGCGCAAGGGCGTCGAGTCCGGCAAGGAGAAGATCGACGAGAAGTTCGAGGAAGTGGAAGCCGAGAAGGCCGAAACCGCTGCGCAAGCCGAAGCGGAGCCCGAGCCTGCTTCCAACGATGAAGGCGAAAGCGCCGAGCCTGACGACAAGGCCGACGAGTAAAGCATAAGTATTCCCGATCGTAAATAAGGAAAGAGTCATGGCTAACGACAACTACGTGCTGACCCAGGAAGGTCGCGAGAAGCTCGAGGAAGAGCTGCATTACCTGGAAACCGAGAAGCGCGCCGAAATCGGCGAGCGCATCAAGGTTGCCCGCGAATTCGGCGACATCTCCGAGAACTCCGAGTACGACGACGCAAAGAACGAGCAGGGCATGGTCGAGGCTCGCATTGCCGAGATCACGCGCATCCTGTCCGAGGCCACGGTCGTCACCACGCCGAAGCGCTCGACCAAGGTGAACATCGGCAGCATCGTCACCGTCGACATGGGCGGCAAGGAGCGCGTGTTCTCCATCGTGGGCGCCGCTGAAAGCGATGTCGCCGAGGGCAAGATCTCGAACGAGTCGCCGGTCGGCGCCGCGCTCATCGGCCACAAGAAGGGCGACCACATCGAGACGGTCGGCCCCACCGGTCGCAAGATCGAGATGGACATCCTGAAGATCGAGCATTAATCATGGCTGAGGAAAACCAGGTTCCAGAAATCGAAGACGACCCCATCGAGGTGCGCCGCGCCAAGCGGGCGGCCATCATCGAGGCGGGCGGCAACCCATATGGGCATGCATTCGACTATTCTCACCACGCGGCCGACGTGGAAGCCGCGTACTCGCAGCTGGAAGACGGCGAGTCCACGGAAGATGCCGTGCAGATGTGCGGCCGCGTCATGGCCAAGCGCGTACAGGGCAAGGTCAGCTTCCTCACCATGCGCGACACCACGGGCGAGATCCAGCTGTTCTGCCGTATCAACGCACTTGGCGAAGAGGCGTACGCAGAACTGAAGGACCTCGACATCGGCGACTGGATCGGCGTATGGGGCACCGTCATGAAGACGCGCCGCGGCCAGCTTTCGGTTGCGGTCGAGCGTTTCGAGCTGCTGAGCAAATCGCTGCGCCCGCTGCCCGAGAAGTTCCATGGCTTGGCCGACAAGGAAATCCGTTACCGCCAGCGCTACGTCGACCTCATCGCGAACCCCGAGGTGCGCACCGTGTTCGAGAAGCGCTCGCGCATCATCTCGGCCATCCGCAAGTACATGGAAGACGAACTTGGCTACTACGAGGTCGAAACGCCGTTTCTGCAGTCGATCATGGGCGGCGCCAACGCGCGCCCGTTCGTCACGCACCTGAACGCGCTCGACCGCGATTACTACTTGCGCATCGCCACCGAGCTGCCGCTGAAGCGCCTACTCGTGGGCGGTTTCGAGCGCGTGTACGAGCTCGGCCGCATTTTCCGCAACGAGGGCATGGACCAAACTCATAACCCCGAGTTCACCACGATGGAGGCCTACTGCGCTTTCAGCGATCTCGAGGGCATGATGCAGCTGGCCGAAGGCGTCATCCAGGCAGCCGCCATGGCCGCGTGCGGCACGCTGCGCGTTCCCTACCAGGGCGCCGAGATTAACTTGGAAGGCCCCTGGCCGCGCAAGACCATGATCGAGCTCGCCACCGAAGGCGCGGGCGAAGAGGTTTCGTTCAACCGCAGCCTCGACGAGCTGCGCGCCATCGCAAAGCGCGTGGGCGTGGAAGTCGAGGAGCCGTGGGGCAAGGGCAAGCTCATCTCCGAGATTTTCGAGGAGACGTGCGAGAGCAAGCTCGTCCAGCCCATCTTCGTCACCGAGCACCCGCTCGAGATCTCGCCGCTGGCCAAGAAGCTTCCCGACAATCCCGAGCTCACCGACCGCTTCGAGCTGTACATCTGCGGGCACGAGTACGCCAACGCCTTCAACGAGCTGAACGACCCGGTCGACCAGGCCGAGCGTTTCCACGCGCAGGTCGCGGCAAAGGATTACGACGACGAGGCCATGGGCTACGACGCCGACTACATCCGCGCGTTGGAATACGGCATGCCCCCGGCAGGCGGCATCGGCATCGGCATCGACCGCCTGGTCATGCTGCTCACCGACAGCGATTCCATCCGTGACGTGCTGCTGTTCCCGCTCATGCGAGATGAGGCCTAACGGTTTAATATGCGGTTGCTTATGAGTATCAGGACGTTCCTGCTACTCATTTTCGCATGGTGTTCCAAGCTTTGGTTCCGCCTCCCGAAAATGAGTAGCAGGAACGTCCTGATACTCATTGGCGCCCCGTTCCACAATACGCACGTTTCCTTACGGGAAGGTATCGGATTAGCACTCCCTGATTGGGAGTGCTAATATTTTGCGCGAACATGTACTGTAAGACCACATTCGAGATTGGATTCACATGTCTTTCGAGAAGTTCACCGACAAGGCCCGCAAGGTGCTCGTCTTGGCGCAAGACGAGGCGCGTGGCCTGCACCAGCCCTACGTTGGCACCGAGCATCTGCTGCTCGGCCTCATCCAAGAGCGCGAAGGCCTGGCCGCTCAGGCGCTCGAGCGCCTGGATATAAAGTACGACGACGTGGTGGGCGCCATCCGCCAGATCGTCGCCATCGACGAGAGCTCCGACGTGTCGGGTCACCTGTCGTTCACGCCGCGTGTGAAGCGCGTGCTTGAAAACGCCCTGCGCGAGGCCATGCAGATGGGGCAGAGCTACATTTCCACCGAGCACCTGCTGCTCGGCATCGTGCGCGAAGGCGAGGGCACGGCGCTCGACGTGCTGGCGCGCTTGGGCAAGTCGGGCGACGACGTGCGCTCGGCCCTGAACGACCTGGTCGGCCAGTCGCCGGTGTACGCCGGCCGCGCGCCGCAGATCGGCGGGCAGCAGGGCGCGTCCGACTCCATGTTGAAGGAGTTCGGCACCGACCTGACCAAGAAAGCGCGCGAGGGCAAGCTCGACCCGGTCATCGGCCGCGCGGGCGAAATCGAGCGCATCATGCAGATCCTGTCGCGCCGCCAGAAGAACAACCCCATGCTCATCGGCGAGCCGGGCGTTGGCAAGACCGCCGTTGTCGAGGGTCTGGCGCAGCTCATCGTTTCCAATCAGGTGCCCGACATCCTGCACGGCAAGCGCATCGTCACGCTCGACGTGTCCGCGCTCGTCGCCGGCTCGAAGTACCGCGGCGAGTTCGAAGAGCGCCTGAAGAAGTGCATCAAGGAAGTCATGGACGCGGGCGACATCATCCTGTTCATCGACGAGATCCACACCATCATCGGCGCGGGCGCGGCCGAAGGCTCCATCGACGCGGCCGCCATCCTGAAGCCGCCGCTGTCGCGTGGCGAGATCCAGGTCATCGGCGCCACCACCATCGAGGAGTTCCGCAAGCACCTGGAAAAGGACAGCGCGCTCGAGCGCCGTTTCCAGCCCATCACGGTCGGCGAGCCGAACGAGGAGCAGGCCGTGCGCATCATGGAGGGCCTGCGCGACCGCTACGAAGAGCACCATCACGTGCGCTTCACCGACGAGGCGCTGCAGGCGGCCGTGCAGCTGTCGAACCGCTACATCCAGGACCGCTTCCTGCCCGACAAGGCAGTTGACGTGCTCGACGAAGCTGGCGCGCGCATGCGCATCCGCAACATGACGCTGCCGCCGAGCGTGCGCGAAATCGACGACGACCTGCGCCGCGTGCGCAGCGAGAAGGAAGAGGCCATCGCCAGCCAGGACTTCGAGCGCGCCGCCAAGCTGCGCGACGAGGAGAACACGCTGAAGGAGCGCCGCGATGAAGCCGTGAAGGCCTGGGAAGAAGAATCCTCGAAGTCAGTTCAGGAAATCACGCTGCAGGACATCGCCGACGTCGTCTCCATGACCACGGGCGTGCCGGTCAGCAACCTCACCGAGGCCGAAACCGAGAAGCTCCTGCGCATGGAAAGCGTGCTGCACGAGCGCATCGTCGGCCAGGACGAAGCCGTCACGGCGCTGTCGAAGGCAATCCGCCGCTCGCGCTCGGGCCTGAAGGACCCGCGCCGCCCGGCCGGTTCGTTCATCTTCCTGGGCCCCTCGGGCGTGGGCAAGACCGAGCTTTCCAAGGCACTCGCCGAGTTCCTGTTCAATTCCGAGGACGCGCTCATCAGCTTCGACATGTCCGAGTACATGGAAAAGCATACCGTGTCGCGCCTGGTCGGCTCGCCTCCGGGTTACGTCGGCTTCGACGAGGGCGGCCAGCTGACCAAGGCCGTGCGCCAGCGCCCGTATTCGGTCGTGCTGTTCGACGAGATCGAGAAGGCGCACCCCGACGTGTTCAACATCTTGTTGCAGATTCTGGAAGAGGGCCGTTTGACCGATGGCCAGGGCCGCACGGTCGACTTCCGCAACACGGTCATCATCATGACGTCGAACGTCGGCGCGCGCGACATCGCCCAGACGCAGACGCTCGGCTTCTCGTCCGAACCTGACAAGGGCCTTTCCGACAAGGAAATCCAAAGCCGCGTCATGGCCGAGCTGAAGAAGCTGTTCCGCCCCGAGTTCCTGAACCGCATCGACGAGATCATCGTGTTCAAGAGCCTCACCGAAGAGCAGATCGTCCAGATCGTGCGCCTCATGGCCGGCGACCTGCGCGAGCGCATGATTGCGCAGAACATGTCCATCAACCTGACCGACGAGGCGTGCAAGCTCATCGCCAAGGAAGGCACCGACGTCGCGTTCGGCGCTCGTCCTCTGCGCCGCGCCATCCAGCGCCTGCTCGAGGACCCGCTGTCCGAGCAGATCCTGGAAGGGAAGTGGACAAGTGGCATGATCGTCGACGTCGATGCGAAAGACGGCGAGCTCGTGTTCTCGCAAGGTTCCGGCGATATCCCCGAGCCGCGCAAGCGCGACACCATCGCACAGGAAGCCGAGCTGCTGTTGCGCGACTACAACCTCGGTCACGCGAGCAGCGGACCTTCCGGCGCCGCTTCAGGCGGAGCCGCCGACTAATCAGATGAGCATCAGGACGTTCCTGCGACTCATTTTCTCAAAGCGCCCCGATCTCGGTCACGACTCCTGAAAATGAGTCGCAGGAACGTCCTGATGCTCATCCTCTCGTCGCATCGCAATGGAAAATGAGCACCCCAGCCTGGCTGAGGTGCTCATTTGGCGTATCATGTCGTAAGCGAGTTACGCCAAAACCTGATGAGGTGGGAATTATGGGACAAGCCGACTCCAAAGCCAACGACGGTTGCTTGGCGCCGGAGAGCGTCGACGTCGTGGCGGACGCGCCGACCCTCATACAGAACAACATCGACTTCGATGCGCTGAGCGCATCGCTGGCAGGGCTCGAAGGCAAGCTCGACAAGAACCCGAAGACTGCAGCCGTCATCTTGGCGGGTGGTTCGGGCGAGCGCTTCGGACGTGCGGGCGGCAAGCAGCTCGTCGAAATCGCCGGCAAGCCGGTGCTCACGTGGTCGGCCGAGTCGTTCGATGCCGTGGGCGATGTGGGGCTCATCGTGGTCGTTTGCCCCGAAGAGCGCCACGAGGAGTACCTGAAGCGGGCCATCGACCCGTTCCCGTTTGTCACGCCCATCGTCGTGGCGCCGGCTGGTCCCACGCGCCAGGAATCGGCGTTTTCCGGCTTGGAGTACGTGCCCGATACGTTCGAATACGTCCTCATGCACGACGGCGCCCGGCCTCTTGTGACGCCCGAGCTCATCTCGCACGCCATCGCCATCGTGAAGGGCAACCCCGATTGCGACGGGGCCATTGTCGCCACGCCCGCCATCGACACGCTGAAGGTCGTGGAAAACGGCGTCGTGGCCGGCACGCCCGACCGCAACGTGTTCTGGCATGCGCAGACGCCGCAGGTGTTCCGCTCGGGCATCCTGCGCCGCGCCCATGCTGCGGCCCTTTCCGACGGCTTCGTGGGAACCGACGACTCGTCGCTCATCGAGCGCCTCGGAGGCCGTGTCCTCGTCGTCGAAGGCTCGCGCGACAACTTCAAGCTCACCGTGCCCGAAGACCTCGAGATGCTCGAGGCTTCGGTGCAGAAGCTGTACGGACTTTAAGTAGCCCAATGGGGAGTATCCCCTTTGGGCTAGTGGGAAGGGAATGGGAACGTGGCTGATTTCGACGTGCACGGCTTGCGCATTGGGCAGGGCATGGACGTGCATGCATTTGCCCCGAACCGCAAGCTCATCATCGGCGGCGTGGACATTCCGCATCACCAGGGGCTCGACGGCCATTCCGACGCCGACGTGCTGACGCATGCCGTCATGGACGCCCTGCTCGGCGCAGCTCGCGCGGGCGATATCGGCAAGCTGTTCCCGCCCGACGACCCTGCTTACGAAGGGGCCGATTCCATAAAGCTGCTCGAACACGTGGCCGCGCATATCCGAAGCCTCGGCTTCGAGATAATCGACGTCGATTCCGTTATCGCCGCGCAAGCGCCCAAACTCTCGCCGCATCGCGACAAGATGCGCGAGAACCTGGCAGCTGCCATGGGCATAAGCGTCGACAACGTGGGCGTGAAGGCAACCACCACCGAGCATCTCGGCTTCGAGGGCCGCGAGGAGGGCATTTCCGCCACAGCCACCTGCCTGCTCGCCCGATGTTGATGTGTCAATCTGACCAGGCAACATCGACACGTTTTCGAAAGGACCATCTGTAATGATTCGCATTTACGACACCAAGATGCACAAGAAAGTCGACCTGGAGACCGTGCAGCACGGCATGGTGAAGATGTACGTGTGCGGGCCGACCGTGTACAACTACATCCACATCGGCAACGCGCGCACGTTCATCAGCTTCGACATGATTCGCCGCTACCTGGAATGGCGCGGCTACGAGGTCGTGTTCGTGCAGAACGTCACCGATGTCGACGACAAGATCATCAACAAGGCCAACGAGGAAGGCCGCAGCGCCGTCGAGGTCGCCAAGGAATACACCGAGGCGTTCATCGCCGACATGCATGCTGTGAACGTGAAAGACCCGACCGTGCGCCCGAAGGCCACCGAGGAAATCGACACGATGATCGCGCTCGTGCAGCAGCTCATAGACACGGGCCACGCATACGCCACCGACGATGGAGACGTGTACTTCAGCGTGCGCTCGTTCAACAGCTACGGCTCGCTCTCCGGCCGCAACATCGACGAGATGGAGGCGGGCCACCGCGAGCTGCGCACCGAGGGCATCGAGGACCGCAAGAACGACCCGCTCGACTTCGCCGTATGGAAAGCCGCAAAGCCCGGCGAGCCGTCGTGGCCCTCGCCTTGGGGCGACGGGCGCCCGGGCTGGCACATCGAGTGCTCGTGCATGTCGAAGAAGTACCTGGGGCTGCCGTTCGACATTCACGGCGGCGGCGCCGACTTGGTGTTCCCGCACCACGAGAACGAGCGCGCACAGTCCGAGGCTGCCGATGGCGTCACCTTCGCGAACCACTGGATGCACGGCGGCATGCTGCAAATCAACGGCGAGAAGATGTCGAAGTCGTTGAACAACTTCTTCCTGCTGCGCGACATCCTGGAAACGGTCGATCCGAACGTGCTGCGCTTCCTCATGCTGCAGACGCATTACCGCTCGCCGCTCGACTTCTCCGACGAGCGCGTGGACGAGGCTGGCGTGGCGCTCGAGCGCATCAAGAACGCCGTGAAGGCGCTCGATTGGGCGCTGGAAAACGCCACGGGCGCTGATGACGCGGTCGATGCGCAGGCAGCCGAGGAGCTGGTCCGAACGACGCGCCGCAAGTTCATCGAGGCGATGGACGACGACTTCAACAGCTCGAAGGCGCTCGGCGACGTGTTCGATTTCGTGGGGGCGGCCAATGCGCTCGTGGCTGGCAAGACCCTTTCAGCCGCCGATGCCGAGGCGGTGCGTCCCATTCGCGAGCTCATCGTGGAGCTGATGGGCGTGTTCGGCGTCGATATGGAAGCGGCGCTTGCGGGCGATGACGACGCCGACGATGACATTCCGGCAGAGGTTGAGGAACTGCTCGCAGTTCGCACTGAGGCACGTGCCGCCAAGGATTGGGCGCGTGCGGACGAGGCGCGCGATAAGTTGGCAGAGCTGGGTTGGACCGTCATGGACACGCCGCAGGGTCCGCGCCTGGAGCGCATCTAGTGAAACCAGAGCTTCTCGCGCCTGCGGGCGGATGGTCGCAGCTGCACGCTGCTGTGCGCTTCGGCGCCGACGCGGTGTATTTGGCGTGTGACAAGTTCGGCATGCGGGCTCGTGCCGACAATTTCTCGCTCGACGACATCTCCGCAGTCGTGACATATGCGCACGAACAGGGCGTGAAGGTGCATGTGACGCTGAACACGCTCATGGATTCCCGTGACATCAAGGAGCTTCCCGCGTACTTGGAGGCGCTCGACGATGCGGGCGCCGATGCGTTCATCATCGGTGATCTGGGCGCGTTCTCGCTTGCCAAGAAGCATGCGCCGCGCGTCGACATCCACGTCAGCACGCAGGCGTCCGTCATGAACGCCGAGGCTGCGCGCATGTGGCATGACCTGGGCGCTTCGCGCGTCGTGTGCGCTCGCGAGATGAGCGTGGCCGATATCGCCGATATGCATGCGCAGGTGCCGGCCGATTTGGAAATCGAGGCGTTCGTTCATGGCGCCATGTGCGTGGCGTATTCCGGCCGGTGCTTGCTGAGCTCGGTCATGACCGGTCGCACGGCGAACAAGGGCGCGTGCGCGCAGTCGTGCCGATGGAGCTACGCGCTTGTGGAAGAACAACGTCCGGGCGAGTTCTTCGAAATCGAGGAGGACACCCGCGGTTCGTTCATCCTGAACGCGCAGGACCTGAACATGGTTTCGCATCTGGATGACCTGATAGCAGCCGGGGTCGATTCGTTCAAGATCGAGGGCCGTAACAAGCAGGCGTTTTACGTGGCCACGGTCGTGGGCGCGTACCGCAACGTGATCGACGGCGGCAATCCGGAAATCGCCGAGCAGGAGCTGCTTACGATATCGCATCGACCGTACAGCACGGGCTTCTACTACGGTCGTGCCGAACAGACGCCCGAACGCGATGGGTACGTGAAGGAATGCCTGCACGTCGCCACAGTCGAAGGCTGTGAAGAAGTATCGGACGGTCGATGGCGCGTAACGGCGTTGTGCCACAACCGCTTCGCACATGGTGACACGCTTGGCGTGGTGAGTCCGCACATACAGCCGTTCGACGTCAGCATCGGCCCCATTCGCTGGCTTGCACCCGCAGATGGCGGTAAGCCGTTCGTAGAGCGTCCGCCGATGACGCTTGCCGAGGCGCGCGAACAGGCTGTCGAAGAGCCCGTCGATGTTGCAAATCGCTCAAAAGAGCGATACGTGTTCGAGGTTGATGCTAAGATGGCCCCTGGTGATTATTTGCGGAAACGCATAGAGTAGGTAGAAACCAGGTGAGTTCGTGAGCGCAATCAAACACGTGAAACAAACGCACGCTCGCAGCGTCGCGTTAGTTACGAGCGCGCTGTTAATCATAGCAATTGCATTTCTAACGGCGTGCTCATCGCAGAGCCAAGCAAGCGTTGCAAGTGCCGAATCTGACGAGACGGATGAAATGGCCCAGCTTGAAGTGAGCGATGTGGCGGGAACAGCGGTTGCGACGACGCCGTTGGAAGACGGCCGCATTGTCATGACGCTCTGCGGTTCGCGCGATACGTACGTGCGCTTGGGCGAAGACTACATCGAAAGCGGATGCCGCGTACGTGATAGGGAAGAGGGGTTTCTCACCGATAGCGTAGTGACTTCTGGTTCTGTCGATACTTCCAAGGTGGGCGATTACACGATCACATACACTGTAACGAACGCAGAGGGCATGCAGGCGCAATGCGAGCGCGTTGTTCATGTAGCCGATGACATGGAATGGGACACAGACGGCATTCCGGTCACGATGTACCACTACGTGTACGACCCTGAGGATCCGCCCGATGACGTTGGGTCAAATCATGTCTCCACCGACGAATTCGAAGCGCAACTTGAATGGCTCACGTCGGAGGGCTTCTATTTCCCCTCGTGGGAAGAGCTGCGCGCTTACATCGACGGCACGCATTCACTGCCGGCCAAGAGCATCATTCTCTCATTCGATGACGGTGAGATCGGCTTCCTCACATATGGCGCGGCCTTGCTTGAAAAATACCAGGTTCCAGCGACATCGTTCATTATTTGCGACTACGAATTCATCGAAGATATCCTGAGCGACTATGCGAGCCCGTATGTGCAATTCGAATCCCACAGCTATGGGTTGCATCAGAGCGGCTCATCGGGACAGGGCCGAGGAGGGCGGATTTACGATCTGAGCGTAGATGAGCTCGTTGACGACCTGCAGCATACGGCTGATATCCTTGATGCTCATTCAGCGTTCGCGTATCCGTTCGGCGATGTATCCGATACCGCTAAAGAAGCGCTCGATCGAGCGGGGTATCTGTGCGCCGTCACGACCGAAAACGATCAAGCACATGTGGGCGATGACTATAGCCGCATTCCGAGAGTGCGCGTGTTCGGCGGTAATTCGCTCGATAGCTTCAAAGCTTCGGTGCTGTAGCGAACGTTGCGTTTCATTGTGAAGAGCGCTTCATAACGCGAAAAAATGCGCTTGACCCATTTGGCCGTTCTGCTAATATAATCAAGCACGTTTTCGGGGCATTAGCTCAGCTGGGAGAGCGCATGGCTGGCAGCCATGAGGTCAGGGGTTCGATCCCCCTATGCTCCACCAATAACACCAGGTCAGGACGCCGTTCCTGGCCTTTTTTTGTAGAGCAAATGTAGAGCACCGCGCCTGCTCTACATTTGCTCTACATTTTAGCGCTTTTCCGAGACGGTTCCGCGATGAAAACAGGCGCTGCTACCGCCGTGGCGGTAGTGGAAAACCTGTGGTCCCGCACGGGCGGTACCACAGGTACCGCGACGTCGGGGGCAATGGCCCCGCTGCGGCGGGTGCAGCCTTGTCCCAGGTACCGCTGTGGCGGTGCCAATTTAAAAGTACTTAAACCAATAGAAAAGAAAACCAAACCCATGACGCCCACGGTATGAGGGCGCGGCGGTCGCGCCCGCAGCTTCGATTGCAGGCCAGCCGAACGAGGTGCCGGAATGGAAGCATGTGGTGCTCATATCGGAACCAAGGGGTGGTCATCTTGGCACGAAACCCGCACAGGGCAAGGAATTTGGTGTAGTCTCACCCGCATCATCGAACAGGACAGAGAGGATAGGCAATGAGCGCAGAGGAAAAGCAGGCAGTTGCCGAGGAACAGCCGAGGCTGATCTCGCTCGCCGAGGCGGCGGACATCCTAAGCGTCTCCTACCAGACTGCCGTGAGGCTCGCGAAGAGCGGCGAGCTGAAGGCCTTCAAGATCAGGCGGGCTTGGCGGACGAGCACGACTGTCTGCGAGGAATACATCGAAGAGCGTTACCGGGTACAGGCACTCGAATGCCAGCGCGAAAAGACGGAAGACTAGGCGAGCCAGGCCGCTTCGCGCGATACCCCCCGCTGACGTTTTCCATGGTTCAGCAGGGACTGGTTTCGGAGCTCGCCGCTCGGCAAGTCGGGCGAAACGGCCTCATCGTGATGATCGCCCTGTGCCGCAAAGTCTATGACGACGGCAAGCTCGGCAGGGCTTCCGCGATCAGCATATCCGAATTCACAGGGCTCGGGCTGCGGCAGGTCGAGCGCGGGATGGCCGATCTGAAAGAGAGAGGCGTAATCGAACCGGTGCGGTTCAAGGATGACGAAGGGCGCTGGCGCTATGACAGGTCTTGCGGTGGGCATGTTGCCCAGTACTGCATTACGCGAGATGTTTGGGCTATGGTGTGTCTTGATGCTGCAGCCGATAATCAGCGGCGATGATGCGCGAACTCAACTTTGCAACCGTAGGAGCTGGCATGAAATAGCCAGCATGAATAGGCTCAGTATTCAACAATGTATTCTGCAAGGCTCGCTGCCAGAAGAATTGGGTCTTCACCGATTGCCGTCTGCATCACTCTACCAGTTTCATCTTGCCATACAAGGATTCCGTCGATGTTGGCCTTCTCGACAACGTACCAGCTGGAATCAATTTTATCGGCCGATTCCCTTCCCGCTATGGTCGCTCTTATCACGTTTGATTCTTCGTTTTCTGTTATGCCGGTAATCTCGTGGCCGTTGATGCCAACAACGCTATAGTTCCTGAGATAGTCACGGTACTCATTTGAAAAGATAACGCCAAGCTGTTTCTCGGCGTTCGAAATCTCCAGACTCGTAGCGCCGTCGCCCCTATAGAAACACGGGCCTTTTGCAATGATTTCAGCAAACGAAGCCATCAGAATCTCCTACATGAAATAAGCAGCGTAGCTCTTCCAGAACTCTTCCCTGATCTTGTCAAAAGCCGCTCTGTCGATTTCGCTTTCTTGACCAATTGTGTTTAGGATCGCTGAATTGCCTTGATGCTCCGCTTCGGTTAGCACCGCCAGCGTTCCGTCGGCTTTTTGCCCAATGTGATGAAGCTGATACGCCTTACCTGTAGCCGGATCAATCGGCGCATAGCCTCGAGCCATGCGCTCAAGGTTCGTCACTTCAGTCTTTCCGTCGGGAAGCAGGCTCTTGTACTTGAGGTCGATGTCTCTCACGAGCGCTGTTCTTCCGCTGACCATTTTCGTTTTCAGGCCTGCTTGTCGATACACGTTGTATTCGTCGACGCTCTTGAACTGCTTGATGAGGTCAAGTGGATACTTTGACTCCCTTTGCATAATTGCGGCTTCTTTGGCGGTTATGCCGTTCAGCTCTGCGCCCTTGAAAGCTTTAAGCGCATTAGAGTATGCACGCGCTTCCCCGGCTCCACCAAAGAGTGCGCCGCCAATTGCACCCCACATGAAGCCTTCACTACCTGACAATGCAGCTGCCTTCAATGCCGCCTCGGGATCGCCGGTCTCCAATCCTGTGACAAGCGCCGAAAACCCTCCGCTTATAGCGCCTCCTGAAAGCGCCGCGACGGCGCCAGATTTTGCGGAGACAGCGAAGATCATGCTCGCAGCTGGCACGCCTGCGCCAGCGGTCACGGCTGAGATGGTGACGCATACCAGTATCACGCCGGCGCCAATTGCGACATTTCGGATAACTTGGTCGTAGGTGTCGTCGTATTCTTCGAACACCTTTACCGCTGTATGGCCGTCCTCGCCGAGCGTAAAAATATACTTCTGCCCCTCGAATGCCTCCTCAAGATCGGCGAGCGAAAAACCGAAATATATGTTCGTCTGAGAGTTGTATGCGAGCTCGTCCAGATACTCTTTGGAAACGTACGTGGCTTCAACATTCTCGATGAAGTATTTATCGGTATCGATTTGATCAATGAGCTCTGCGTACACCGTATCTTCGATGAAGCGCTGAAGCTTAGGATCCGATAAATCAGCAAAGTTCATGCTTGCGGATTCAGCCGCTATATCAATCTTTTCCGGCTGAATGTCAGCGACAGGAACAACTTTCTGGGAATCCGATGAGCTAATTTGAGCTTTGCTGCTGCAAGCTGGAAGGCCCATGCATGCAAGCACAAACGCCAGAATTATCGAAACCGTCTTCTTCACTGACGATCACCGCCCTTAGCCTCGTCGACTTGTTGATCGTCTTGAGCTTTGAATTCTTCGGCTATGGGCGAACTTGCCGACTCGATTGGCATCCGCTTGCGAGATCTGGAAAAGAGGAGCATGGCAATCGCAGCCACTACGATGATGCCGACTGCTATCGGCGCAATAGGAAGTCCGTTTCCTCCGTTTTCCGTTTTGCCGCCATTTTCGTTGGCGGCAGCAGAGCTACTAGAAACGCTGCTCGAGCTAGAGCCATTACCCTCTTGTTTCAGGGAGGCTTGCACGAACTTTCCGTTATCATCAACGGCTTCACCACCTTGGATACGCTTCTGTGCGTCTGCCACATCGATATTGTTTGCGACTGCCGCCTTCATTACGTCATCAGTGCCTACGTATATGCGTTTCTCAGTGGGCTCTTCGCTTGTGCTCGGATTCTTGACTTTGATGGTGTAAATGCCCTCTTCTTCGAACCTATCGCCATCGTTTGCAGTGCGATTGAACCTCGTGTCCTCAACTAGGCCATCACGGGTCTCGTTCATCACGTCTTTCTTCACGCTGACATCAAGGTAATGAGAACCAGCAAGGTCGATACGGAATCCGTTCGGGGTTACTGATCCATTGAAGAGCTCGTCATTGGTCTTGGTATCAAAAAGAAACATCATGGTGTTGCTATTTCGCACCTTGAACTGGAATGCTATGCGGTAGTTGTTGTAGGCAGGCCTGAAAGGAAGCATGCCCGGAGACTCGACTTCATAATCGAGTGCGACTTCGTAATCGCCCTCTTCGCATAGGTCGACTGTTGTTTCAGCTCCCACAACAAGTGCGGGCAGATAATCGCGATATATCTGAGGATCAGTCGAGGAATTCTGGAAATCGGTGTGACGAACGATAAGCGTCCCATGCCCAAATCCGTCTTCGCTCCTTGGAATCTCAAATTGCTGATCCTTGCCGTCTTTATCGTCGGATATCTTTTTTGAATCGTCGCCGTTCAAGGCGCTGATGTCTTGATCAAGCACGAAGGTCAGCTGGACTTGGTCGCCCTTGTTCTTCAGGAAGATTGGCATGCCGTTGTCGCCGGCTTTGCTTGAAAAGCCAGTGATTACGAATCGGCCGAGATCCCATCCAAAATGCGGGTCGTTGTCTTTTATGGGGTTCGCCTCAGAGTACCCATTGTCAAGTCCTGTGTTTACCTTTTCCCCATAGTAGTACTTGTTGTCAGATGAGCCGTTTCCTACTTGTTCGTCAGCAAAGGCGGCGAATGGCAATGCAAAAGCGAGCACCAGCACGGTGATGACGGCGGTAAGGCGGTTTACGCATTTCATTTCCCGGCCCCTGTTTCTCGTGCAGACGAATAGTCACACGCTAATTGTAATGGTTCACAACTCAATGAATGACTAATTGCCTCTTGCCTGCGACGCCTTATCGGCTTAAGGCGTACTGACCCTGAAGCAATTATTGCTAAGCCAATGTCCTGCGCATTAGCTGCTAGATAATGCGCAGGATTGCAATTGCCCGTTGTAACGGGAGCCTGGTGTCAGAAAGAAAGGAGAGTCAGGAGGGAGGACTCCCGTTACATGGTTATCCTACGAAACGGCTAAGCCCAGCCATGTCCCATGTAAAGGACTTAGAGCTACGTATCTCCTAATCCAATCCGTTTGTACCGAAAGTTGGACACGCTGAGGCTGCCACCTTGGAGAGAATAACGCTGTCCCGCCAACAAGTAGAGCGGGAAGGGAGAAGGGTGGCATAGATGAACGGAACATCCAAACGCACTCTCGTCAACTGCCAGCTCAAGGCGCCAATCGATGCGCCCCTCCAACCCGGCGGGGCAACGCAGTCACGAGAGGCCTCGCTAGTTTAGCGGCGGCAACCTAGAGAACAACTGCCAAACGAAAAAGGCGCATGGCGGAGATGGCGGTCTGCCATCGATCGCCTAGCGCGGCGGACGCTCACCAGCATCAAGACGAGGCAGCCATCTGGCCGCATAACCGCATTGCCGCGCAGAACCGCCTGCCGACCGGCGCCAACGGATGCATGGGCATCTGGCCCATACGCAAGACGGTCAAAGGCGCATCCCGGTTTCCCTGAGCACCACTCGATTGGCATCGAAACCTGCCGTAGCACAGTTCAAATTGTGTGAACAAGATGATTGCGTGGTTCCAAAACGGAACCAAGGGGTGGTCATCTTGGAACTAGAAGGTGGTCATCTTGGGACCAAGCCCCCACAAGAGCCATTTGACCTGCTAATTTGTCTGGGTCAGCAGCGGACCTAGCTCCAGACGCCGGCTCATCGGGTCGACCCGATGCTGTCTGGTAAGGAGAGTAGCTCAAATGGAACACTACCAGCAAATAGTCGAAACCCTGGAGGCAACTCGGAGCGAGCGAGGCATTCCGAAGGCAGAGCTAGCCCGAAGGGCGAAAGTGGATAACCGGAGGCTCATGTTCGCGCTCTGCGGCAAGAGGCAGATGAGAGTGGACGAGTTCGTGAGGGTCTGTATTGTCCTTGAGATGCCGATGTCGGCGTTCGAGGAATACGGAACGTCCAACACCCTCACCTCGTTCGACAAAACCGCCTCGAAGAAGCTGGGAGCCCGCAAGGCGCCCGATTGCGAATACTTGATCGGGTAACGATAGCCTTGGGAAACCTGCTGACGAAATGGGGCCCGGCGGCATGACGCGTTGCCCGGCCGGGTCCCGCCAGCGTAATAACGGAGGCAGGGGGCTTCAAAGTGGCTAGCGATTACGGAGACGAGTCCGGCGAGAAGATGCTGGACAACTTCACGAGGTTCTGCGAGCTCAAGGGCGAATCGGCCATGCGCGACCGCGCCCGCAAGATCCAGGACGCGTGCGACCACGCCAAGTCGAAGAGCAAGGCGCACGAGGTCATCGACGACGGCGGGGAGATGCGCGTCGAATGGGCAAAGCTCGACATGGCAGAGTTCCGCGCGATCGAGGACTACGACGAGATAAAGCAGGTCATCGAAGCCAAGCTGCGCGCCCACGGCGTGGAGCCCGTCTGGTTCGAGGACAAGGCCGAAGGCAAGGAGTACCTGCTCTTCCGCGTCGTCGACGCCCAGGAGGTCTGGGATGGCTTCGATGAGCTCTCGAACGAGGCCGGAACGGCAGCCGAGAAAGCCGCCGAGAAGGTGAAGGGCCATGTCCGCGATAACCGCGACGAGCGCCCCCTCGAGGTGCGTGCGAAGCAGGCGCGCGAGGCGTCGGAGGCGCTCGAGGCCGAGAGGTCGGGCGCCAAAGCCTACGCCCGCGAACCCAAGTTCCAAGAGCTGAGGTCGAAGTGACGGGCAACGCGGGCGGCATCGCTGCCGCCATCGTCGCTTCCGTCATCGTCTTCATCGCCGCTGATTCCTACGCGGCGTGCCTTTTGTCCATGGAGGGACAGCCCATAGAGAACCTGACCGCGACTGTTTCAGCGCTACCCTCATTCGTCGCATCCCATGGGCCCATATCGCCCGCTCCCGCCGCGCTCGCGACGGGGCTGCTCGGCGCCTGCGCCGTTTGGATGGCCTGGGCCTACGCGATATCGCACGGGAAGCCCGAACGCGTCGGAGAGGAGCACGGGTCCGCCAGATGGGGCAGCCTGCGCGAGGGCCGCAAGTTCATGGACGGGCGCGACTTCTCCAACAACATCATCTTCACGAAGAGCTACGGGCTGGCCATGAGCCGCCCCGACCACGACCGCAGGTACGAGCGGAACCGCAACGTGCTCGTGGTCGGCGGGTCGGGCTCGGGCAAGACGCGCGGCTACTTCGAGCCGAACGTCATGCAGATGAACGCGAACTACCTCGTCACCGACCCCAAGGGAGAGTCGCTGCCCAGGCTCGGGCACATGCTCGCGTCGCACGGCTACGAGGTGCTCTCGTTCAACACGGTCGACTTCTCGAAGTCGCTGCACTACAACCCCATAGCCTACGTGCGCGACGAAGCCGACATCCTGGAGTTCGTCACGTGCCTCATAGAGAACACCAAGGGCGACGACGACCACGGCGGGGACCCCTTCTGGGAGAACGCCGAGCGGCTGCTCTACGTCGCCCTCATCGGCTATCTGGTGAAGCACTGTCCGAAGAGGGACCGATCGCTGTCGGGTTTGGTGACGCTCTTATCGCTCGCCAAGGCCAAGGAGAGCGACGAGGACTACAAGAGCCCGCTCGACCTGCTCTTCGAGGAGGTGGAGACCGGCAAGCGCTACGTGAAGGCGCCGGGCACCGAAGACGCAGGCTACGATCCAACGCGCCGCGGCTCGTACTCGCCTTCGGGCGGGTCGCACCGATGGGTGAAGTTCGCCGAGCCCGTTGCCATCGAGGATGACTTCTGCCTTTTGCACTACAAGATGTTCAAGGACGCCGCGGGCAAGACGCTGAAGTCCATCCTCGTGTCGTGCAACACCCGCATGGAGCCCTTCGCGATCCCGCAGGTCCGCGAGCTCGTGAGCCGCGACGAGATGGAGCTCGACAAGCTGGGCGACGCGGGCTCCAAGCGCGCCGTCTTCGCCATCATGTCGGACACGTCAGGCCTCTACTCGTTCCTGTTCGCCATCATGATGTGGCAGACGATGAACGCGCTCTGCAAGCGGGCGCTCGTGGAGTACGGCGGAAGCCTCCCCGTGCCCGTGCAGCTCATGTTCGACGAGTTCGCCAACATCGGCAAGCTCCCCGACGTCGAGAAGGCGGTGGCCGTCATCCGCAGCCGTAACATCTCGATGTCCATCGGCCTGCAGTCACTCTCCCAGCTGAAATCGAAGTACGGCGACGACGCGGCCGTCATAGTCGACTGCTGCGACACGACGCTGTTCCTCGGCGGAAAGTCGACCGAGACCGTGAAGGAGATCGCCGAGACCGTCGGCAAGCAGACGGTCGGCACGGTCACCTGGAACGAGAGCCGGGGCGCGTCGGCGTCGTCCACGCGCAACTGGAACACGCTCGAGCGCGACCTCATCCAGGCGGCCGAGGTTGCCAAGCTCCCGCGCGACGAGGCGATAGTGCTCATCACGGGGACGGACCCGCTCAGGGACAAGAAGTTCGACGTGACCATGCACCCGCTCTACGACGAGGCATATCCCGGGCACGAGGGGGCCAAGTTCCCCGAGCCCTTCGACTTCTCGGAATACAAGCGCCCCGAGGGGGATGCCGCATGACGCCGACTGCGGGGAAGGCGGTGGCGGCCGGGCGATACCGCCCAGCCCCCGGCGGGCTTCCAACTCCACCGAGGGGACCGCCACTCGATACGAAGGAGCACGAGGCTCCAAACCGAATTGTAAGCCAAGGCGCGGCGCTTCCAAACGCCAACTGCCGCGCCGACAAGATACGAAGGAACACGAGATGCTCAACAACATCATCAGCCTGGTGTCGGGCTGCGTCACGTTCCTGGGCGGCTTCCTCGTCGTCTGGGGAGCGGTCTCGCTCGGCCTCGCCATCCGCGAGCAGCAGGGCGGCGCCCAGATAGCCAGCGCAATATCCACCATCGCCGGCGGCGCGATCATCATCGCGGCGTCGGTCTACTTCGGGCAGCTCGACACGAGCTGGCTGCCGGCGTAAGGGGGCGGTGCGCATGCTCAGCGTTTCCGTCCACAAGGACATCGGCGAGTACACCGAGAAGGTCGTCGGCAAGATGTCGGTGCGAACGCTCGCCTGCACCGCAGGCGGGCTCGCCGCGTCGGTCGGCGCGGCCGCGGTCAGCTACTTCTGCCTCGGCATCGAGGTGGCAGACGCGACGCTGCCCGTCATGGCGTGCTCGATGCCGTTCTGGATGGCCGGCTTCTGGCGGCCCAAGGGGCTCGTCGCGGAGAAGTTCATCCCCCTCTACGTGGAGCACTCGTTCACGGACGGGAAGCTCCTTTACACGGCCGGCAACGGCGTCTCAGGCCTTGTGTCGGTGGAGAGGCCCAAGCTCGACAGGAAGGCGCGCCGCCGCGCGAGAAGGAAGGGGGCTGAGAGGAATGTCCCCTCGAAAGAACACCGATAACCAGGCGAGGCGCTACATAGCGGAAGAGTCCGCCAGGAAGAAGCCCGCGAAGCGCAAGACCCGCCGTGCGAAATCGCTCGACGCGCGCATGCGGGAGCAGGAGAAGCAGCTCACCGACCAGACGGCAGCCCAGCGCAAGAAGAGGCGCGCCGCCAAGGACGTGTACGGCGCCATCGGCTACGACCTCATGTACCGCGACGGCATCTGCCAGGTCGAGGAGGGGCTCTTCAGCCAGACGATCGCGTTCGACGACATAAGCTACCAGTCCGCGCGCGAGGAGAACCAGCAGGCGATCTTCTCAGGCTGGTGCCAGCTCTTCGACTACTTCGGCGCCGAGACGTGCGTGCAGATGAACGTGGTGAACACGCCCATCCCTGCATCCGAGATCGGACGCAAGGCCTTCTTCCGCACGGACGACGCCGACACGGCGGCTTACGCAGCCGAGTACAACCGGATATTGAACGACAAGATGCGCGAGGGGGTCTCCAACCTCGTGCGCGAGCGCTACCTCACCTTCTCGGTGGGGGCCGCGAGCGTGGACGCCGCGGTGCCGAAGCTCGCGCGCATGCGCACCGACGCCATGCAGACGCTCACCAAGATCCGCAGCGGCGCGCGCGTGCTCACGGGCGAGGAGCGGCTGCGCTCCATACACAGCCAGCTCAGGCCCGGCAAGCGCCTCGCGTTCTCTTGGGAGGCGGTGGGCCCGCACGGCACGACCACCAAGGACCTAATCGCCCCGATGTCGCTCGACTTCAAGCCTGAGGGCGCCGCGACCTGCTTCAAGAGCGAGGAGACGTGGTGCCAGGTGCTCTCGCTGCACCGTTTCGGAAGCGAGCTTAGCGACCGCTGCCTCGCCGAGATCATCGACCTGCCCATACCGCTCAACGTGACGCTGCACGTGCAGGCCATGGACAAGGCCAAGGCGGTCGCGTTCGTGAAGAAGCGCCTGGCGTGGATGGACAAGGAGATCATCGACGAGCAGATGAGCGCCGTGAAGAAGGGCTACGACTTCCAGATCCTGCCCAGCGAGCTCAAGTACTCCAAGGAGGAGGCCGAGGATTTGCTCGACCACCTTCAGAACAAGAACCAGAGGCTCTTCGTCTACACGGGGCTCGTCTACACCTACGCACCCACGCGCAAGGAGCTCGACGACCAGGTGATGCAGATCGTCGCCACCGCTCGGCGCAACTCGATAGAGGTCGACACGCTCGACTACCGCCAGCGCGAGGGCATGAACTCGGTGCTGCCGCTCGGCCACAACCACGTCGACGCGAGCCGCATGATGACGACGGCTCAGGTCGCCATCCAGATGCCCTTCGCCACCCAGGAGCTCGCCCAGGAGGGCGGCGGCTACTACGGGCAGAACAAGCAGTCCTCCAACCTGGTGCTCTGCAACCGCAAGCACCTCGCGAGCCCCATGGGGTTCGTGGCTGGCAAGCCGGGCTCGGGCAAGTCGTTCTCCGTCAAGCGCGAGATCGAGAACACGATACTGGCGTACCCCGAGGACGAGATCATCATCCTCGACCCCGCCGGCGAGTACAGCCCCGTGGTCACCGGAAACGGCGGCGAGTCGATACGCTTCGCGCCGGACGCCGACACGCACCTGAACCCCTTCGACCTCTCCGACGTCGCGCACCAGTCGGGCGCATCGCAGATGGCGTTCAAGATCGACGCCTTCCTCGCGCTTTCCAGCGCGACGATGGCGGAGGGAAGCCAGGGCCTGCCCGAGGCGGACAAGTCCATCATCAGCCGATGCGTGGAGCTCGCGTACTCGCGCTGCGCGTCGGAGGGGCGCCTGCCGCTCCTCGGGGACTTCTACTCGATACTGCGCGAGCAGCCCGAGCCCGAGGCGCGCGACATCGCGCTCAGGTACGAGCGCTACGTCAAGGGGGCGCTTTCGTTCTTCAACCACCCCTCCAACGTCACCTTCGACAAGAGGATCACCAACATCGACTTCAAGGACCTCTCGGAGAACATGAGGGCGTTCGGCATCATCGCTGTGCTCGAGTGCGTGCGCAACCGCATGTACTACAACTTCGAGCGCGGCGTCACCACCTGGCTCTACATCGACGAGGTGCAGAGCCTGTTCGGGCACCCCGCCATCATCAGCTACTTCTCGAAGTTCTGGGCCGAGGGGCGCAAGTTCAACCTCATCTGCACGGGCATCACGCAGAACAGCGTCTACATGCTCGACCACGAGGAGGCGCGCAACATGGTGCTGAACTCCGACTTCATCCTGCTGCACAAGCAGTCGCCGCTCGACCGCCGGGCGTGGGCCGAGCTGCTCGACTTCAGCGCCCAGGAGTCAGGCTACATCGACGAGTCGATCAAGGCCGGCGAGGGGCTGCTCATCGCGGGCGGCGCGCGCATACCGATCAAGGACGACTTCCCCAAGGGAGCGCTCTACGACCTGTTCAACACAAAGCCCGAGGAGATCGCGGCGGTCAAGCGCGCATCCGTCTTCGCCGAGGCTAAACGGGGGTCCAGGGGCGATGCCGAGCCGAAAGCCGAGCCGAAACGGGGCCGCGGGAGGCATGCGCGCATGCCGCGAACCGTCGCGCCCTCGACGTTCGATTCCGAGATATACGCACGCGAGCAGGCTGACGAGGACAGGCGCGAGGCGGAGCTCGCGGAGGCGTTCGGAGACGGCGGGGACCCTGACGACGGGAAAGGCGGCTGGTAGAGGTGGCCCGCCAGAAGGCTAAGGCGTACAGGTCGAACGGGGTCGTCGAGGCCGCGGACGCGGCGCGCGGCGAGACGAGCGCTGCAGACGTCGCCTCGACCGTGCGCACCGACGCCGTGACCGCCGGCCTCGTGCACGGCGGCGACCGCTACGCCGGCAACGCCAGGCCAAACGGGAAAGCCGCGAAGGCAGCATCGCAAACTCGGCGCGGCAAGTCCCTGGACGTCAACGCGGGCGCAGGCCAGGACGCCGAAGGCGTGGAAGGCATCTGCGCGGAAGCTGATGGCGGCGGCAAGCGGGCCCTGAAAACCGAGATGCAGCGGAGCCGTCACCTGAAGGCCGCCGTCGCCGACGCGGCCGTCGAGGAGATCGACGACTCCGACGAGCTCGAGGGCGTATCCGACCTCCACAGGGGCGGCAGCGCCCTCGCGAGGGCGGCTTCGGGGAAACGGACAGCCCGAGCGGCCGACGGCCCCGAGCCGCCCACATCGCCCGAAGGCGACCCGAAGGGCGCCGGCATGAGCGGAACCGCGGGCGGCAAACGGAACCGCGTGCGGGTCTCGGAAACGAAAGCCCGCAACGGCAACCCGAAAAGCGCAGGCGGCCCCGCCCGGGGAAACGCGGGGCGAAAAGCCGCTTCGAAGCGAGCGAGTAAGGACGCGAAGGCGGAAGCTGCGAGAACGCGGATCCAGTCGAGGAGGACGTGGGTCGCAGCCCGCGCCGCCCAGGCCGAGCAGGCGCAGGCGGCTGCCACGGCCGCGGGAACCGCCCGCAAGGCCGGCATCGCGAAAACGCTCGCCGCAGCGGCCTCAACGGCCGCCGCGCCCCTGGCGGGCGTGCTCGCGGGCGTCGTGTGCTTCGTGCTCGCGGCGCTGCTCGTCTCCCAGGCGATAAGCGCCCTTTTCGGCTTCTGGGACAACGAGGCGAGGAAGGCCGCGCTCGAGGGGCTGCCGCCCTACATCACCGCCGAGATGGTGGAGACCGCCATCGAGTGCCAGGAGAAGTACGGGCACCCCGCCGGCTGCACGCTCGCGCAGATCATCTGCGAGTCGGGGTGCGGCGACCACCTCTCGGGGCTCGCGGTCCAGGACAGGAACCTGTTCGGCATCAAGTGGGCCCCGAGCTTCGGCGGATGCCCCGAGGTGTCCGGGAAATCGTCCTGGTCCACGCAGGAGGAGTACGACGGGCAGACGGTCACCATCATGGCCGACTTCACCAGCTTCAAGTCATACAGGGACTGCATCGTGTTCAGGTCCCGCGTGCTGCTCGCCAACGAGCGCTACGCGGGTAACGCGCTCATCCAGGAGGCCATCGCAAATCACGACTCCGACAAGATGGCCGAGGGGCTCAAGGACGCTGGATACGCCACGAGCTCGTCCTACGTCGACTCGCTCAAGTCCGCCATGGACACCTACGGGCTGCGCCGCTTCGACGGCATGAGCCTGGAGGACTACAAGAAGGGCGTCGCGAACGGCAACAAGGTGCTCCAGGCGGCCTACAGCCAGCTCGAGGTCCCCTACGTGTGGGGTGGCACCACGCCGAACGTGGGGCTCGACTGCTCGGGGCTCACGCAGTGGTGCTACGCGCAGGCCGGCATCAGCATACCCAGGAACTCCGAGGACCAGGCGGCGGCAGGCAGGAAGGTGCCGCTTTCGCAGGCGAGGCCGGGAGACATCCTTTGGCGGCCCGGGCACGTGGCCCTCTACATCGGGGGCGACGAGTACATACACGAGCCGCAGTCGGGCGACGTCTGCCGCAAGGCGACCGGGACCTCGTACTTCGACTGCGCGGTCCAATTCTAGAGGAAAGGAAGAGAAGAGATGAACGGAAAGAACAAGCTCATGCTCGTCGCCGCCATCGGCGCGGTGCTCGTGCTCATCGCGAGCACGGCCGTGAGGTGCGCGGTGACGAGGGCCGTCTCGGACGAGCCCGCGGCACCTGCCGCCGAGGCGGAAACGCAGGACGGGCAATCATCAGGGGCCGCCGCATCGGGCGGCGCCCAGGAACCGAAGGAGGACACGGTGGAAGGCAGCACGGAGGACAAGGTGCTATCGGCGCTGAGGTCGCACGCATGGCAGGCGGAGGGCGACGCGGGGACCACCATCTCGTTCCGAGACGGCAGCTTCGTCGAGGCGGACGCGGACGGGTTCAAGGTCACTGCGTTCGAGGTGACGGGCGCCGCCGAGTCGGACGACCACGCCGCGCTCGACGTCACGTGCACGCGCGACGGCGACGGCGGCGCATTCCGCACCGTGATCGCGGTCGACGGGCGCGAGGGGTCGCTCAAGGTGAGCTCGGACGGCTTCGCGAACGCGTCGGCGTACGTCCAGGGAAGCGCCAACGCCGGCCCCGTGGCGGTAGACGGCATCACCGAGCCCTACACGGGGCTCGTCGACGGGAAGGACGCGGAGCTCGCGGCCGCCATCGCCTCGTACTGCGCCGACCACGTGCCCACGGCGACGAAGGCGGAGTTCGATGGCGAGGTGTTCCTCGACATACCGGGCAAGCGCGTCACCGCCACCTTCCACTGCGATGACAAGGCGGCGACGGTGCTCTCCGTCGCGTACGCAGACGGCGCGTTCACGGTCATCGGGTAGGCCGCCATGGAGCAATGCATAAAAAGGACGACGGGCGACGGGCGCTTCGCCTACCCGTTCGCGGCGACCATGCTCGCCTGCACGCTGCTCTTTGCCGCCGCGGGCCCCGCGTACGCCGATATCGCCGGCGACATCAACGCGTGGCTCTGTGGCGTGCTGCGCGACACGTGCAACTGGATCTTCGAGGGCCAGGTCGACATGCTCAAGGGCATAGGCGCCGAGGGCGTGCTCTCGGCGAGCTTCACCCAGATGCTCGGGAGCGCGGGCTCGGTCACCATGTACGACATCGTCCACGGCGTCTGGCAGGTCGCCATACTGCCCATCGGATGCGGCATCCTCGGGTTCGTGTTCACCGTGCAGCTCATAAAGGTCAGCCAGAGGATGGACGGCAACGCGAGCATGCCCGGCGTCAAGGAGGTCGTGTTCCTGCTCGTGTTCTTCGCCGTGTTCCTGTTCCTGATCCAGAACAGCTTCGAGCTCATGCGCGCGGTCTACGAGGTCACGCGCCTGGCGATAAGCCGCGTGGCGGGGCTGTTCGGGACGGGCGGGTCGGTCGACCTGTCGACGGTCAGCATCACGACGACCGACGACGACGTGGCGGCGCTGCTCGCGATGCTCGTGGTCGCGCTCGTCAGCTGGCTCGTTGTCATCGTGGCCTACGTGGTCGCGCTCGTCGTCAGCTGGGCGCGCGCCATCCAGATATACGTCATGGCAGCGTTCAGCCCGATACCGCTCGCACTCATGTCGCTCGACGAGACGCGGCAGATGGGCGTGGGATACCTCAAGAACTTCGCGGCCGTGTGCCTGGCCGGCGTCATCATCCTGGTGCTGCTCGTGAGCTTCCCCGTGGTGCTCGGCGGCCTGAACGCCGCGTCGGCGGGCGTGCCCGTCGTCGACTCGGTCGTGGGAGGGCTCTCCTACGCGCTGCAGTACCTGGCCATGTGCATCCTGCTCATACTCGCGCTCGTGAAGAGCGGCTCCTGGTCACGCGACATCATGGGCGGCTAGCCCGCCCGGAGGAGGAAGACCTGCTATTAGAAGTCAAGGGGTAAACCTGAGATTTTTCGAATAGGAATTTGAAGCACTTTGACATACGAATATGGGATAAAGGACATGTATCAGTGCATGCCGAAGAAACCCCTCGGATACGAGGCGGTGACG
>JAFUCC010000102.1 GCA_017459925.1 Eggerthellaceae bacterium | reverse complement strand
TCATTTTCAGGAAAATGAGTACCAGGAACGTCCTGCGACTCATTCTCATCCTCGTCGTCATGGGTGTCGACGAACTCGTCGACGACGCCCAGGAACTCCTGGATGTTCTCGATGCGGCCGCGCGCCTCGTCGGTTTCCTCGGCCTGCAACGCGGAAATGAGCCCCGCCTTGTCGACGATCATCTCGATGACCTTGCGCAGGTCGCCCTCGTACGACGACGCGTCCTTCACGACCTGCACGAACTCGCCAAGCGCGCGGCGAGCGGCAGGGCGCAGCTCCTCGTCGACGACTGCGAGCTCGGCTGCGTTCATGAACGTGGTCTGGCTCATGAGCGCCATGCGCTGCACGTGCTCGACGGTGGTCTTGCCCACCCCGCGGCGCGGAACGTTCACCACGCGAAGCGCCGCCATGTCGTCAGCCGGGTTCACGGCCAGCGTGAGGTAGGCCATGACGTCCTGGATTTCCTGGCGCTCGAAGAACCGCGTGCCGCCGACGATGCGGTACGGCACGCCCGCGCGCAGGAACATGTCTTCCAGCATGCGGCTTTGCGCGTTCGTGCGGTAGAAGACGGCGATTTGGTCGTACGACAGGCCGGCGTCGTGGCGCTTGTCGATTTGACCGGCGATCCACCGGCCCTCGTCGCGCTCGTCGGACGCCATGAACACCTGTATCTTGTCGCCAGGCTCGCTCGCCGTGAACAGCTTCTTCGGCTTGCGCGTCATGTTGTTCGCAATGACGGCGTTGGCCGCTTCCAGAATGTTGCCGACGCTGCGGTAGTTCTGCTCGAGCTTGATGGTGTTGCACTCGGGATAATCGTTCTCGAATTCCAGGATGTTGCGGATGTCGGCGCCGCGCCATGAGTAAATGGACTGGTCGTCGTCGCCCACGACCATGATGTTGCGATGGCCCGCCGCCAGCAGCCGGCAGATCTCGTACTGGGCGTGGTTGGTGTCCTGGTACTCGTCGACCAGGATGTAGCGGAAGCGCTTCTGGTACGCGTCGAGCACCTCGGGGTGGTGCTTCAGCAGCAGGTACGCGTACAGCAAAAGGTCGTCGAAGTCGAACGCGTTGGCCGCGCGCAGGCGCTCCTGCAGGCGCTTGTACACGCGCGCCGCCTGCTTGCCAACCGGGTCGACCACCGAATCGGCGAAGTCGCCCGCCACGATGAGCTCGTTTTTCGCGGTGGAGATGCGGTTGCGCAACGCGTTCACGGGGAAGCGCTTCGGGTCGATGTCGAGCTCGGCCATGATGTCCTTGAACAGGCGCTTGCTGTCGGCGTCATCGTAAATCGTGAAGTTCTCGGTGAAGCCGAGCAGCTCGGCGTTCGCGCGGATGATGCGCACGCACATGCTGTGGAAGGTGGACACCCACATGCCCCGCGCGCGCGGGCCAACCAGCCCCTGCAGGCGCTCGCGCATTTCGGCAGCGGCCTTGTTGGTGAACGTGATGGCCAGGATTTCCCACGGCGCCGTGTCGGTCGTTTCCAAGATGTTCGCGATGCGGTACGTCAGCACGCGCGTCTTGCCCGACCCAGCTCCCGCCAGCACGAGCAACGGCCCTTCCGTCGTAAGGACGGCTTGGCGCTGCGGTTCGTTCAGTGTTTCGATATCAATCATGAAGCTCCCAATGCAGTTAAAAGAACACCGCGGTCACTATATCGCGTGAAAAGTGGCCGCGGTGGGTTAGATTCGGGACATGATGAGCATCAGGACGTTCCTGCTACTCATTTTCTCAGAGCCCCCGACCTCGGCCATGTTTCCCGAAAATGAGTAGCAGGAACGTCCTGATGCTCATCCCGAAGCGCGCTATTAAGCGTTTTCCTTCTCGAACTTGTCCATGAAGTTCACGAGGTGCTGCACGCCCTCGACCGGCATGGCGTTGTAAATGCTGGCGCGCATGCCGCCGACCGAGCGGTGGCCCTTGATGTTGGCGATGTTGTTCTCGCCCGCTTCGGCGATGAACTTCGCGTCGAGGTCGGCGTCGCCCGTGATGAACGGCACGTTCATGATGGAACGGTCTTCCTTGCGCGCCGTGCCGCTGAACAGCTTCGACTGGTCGAGGAAGTCGTACAGCAGCGCCGCCTTGTCGCGGTTGCGCTTGCCGATGCCCTCGAGGCCGCCCTGCTCCTTCAGCCACTTGAACACCAGCCCGCAGATGTAGATGGTGTAGCACGCGGGCGTGTTGTACAGGCTGCCGTTGTCGGCCATGACCTTCCAACGCAGCAGCGTCGGGGTGTATTCCAGCACGTCCTCGCGGATGAGGTCCTCGCGCACGATGACGATGGCCAGGCCCGCCGGGCCGACGTTCTTCTGCACGCCGCCGTAGATGACGCCGAACTTCGACACGTCCATCGGCTCGCTCAGGAACATCGAGGACACGTCGGAAACCAGCGGCACGTCTCCCGTTTCGGGCAGCTTGTGGTACGTGGTGCCGTAGATCGTCTCGTTCTGGCAGATGTAGAGGTAGTCAGCGTCGGGACTGATCTGGATGGCGTCGACGTCGGGCACGTAGCTGAACGTCTCGTCTTCGCTGCTGGCCAGGCAGTTCGCGGTGCCGTACATCTTGGCTTCCTTGAAGGCCTTCTTCGACCAGCTGCCGGACACGATGTAGTCGGCCACGCCGTTCTTCATGAGGTTCATCGGGATGGCCGCGAACTGCGTGGTGGCGCCGCCCTGCACGAACAGCACCTTGTAGTTCTCGGGAATTCCCAGAAGGTCGCGCAGATCGGCTTCGGCCGTGTCGATGATGTTCTGGAACGGCTTCGAGCGGTGGCTCATCTCCATGACGGACATGCCCGTGCCCTGGTAGTCGAGCATCTCGGCTGCCGCCTGCTTCAGAACCTCCTCCGGCAGAACGGCCGGACCTGCGGAAAAGTTGTACACCCTGCTCATGAGAACCTCCTCGTCGGTTTTAAAACCCGTTCATTATAGGGGCAAATCAGTCTTCTTCAAGCAAGCGTTCGATGAGCGCGCGAATTGCCTCGGCGCTGTTGAAGTTCGCGGGCACGATGTCCTTGGCGGGCACGGCGACGTCGAACGTCGCGTCGATTTCCGAGATGATGGAAAGGATGTCGAACGATGTCAGCACGCGGTCGTCGACCAACGTGGTGCAGTTCTCGTAGTCGGCGTCCTCGTTGACGTCTTGCAGCATCTCGATGACGTTTTCCAAAGTCGGTTCCATTGCGTTCCCCTATTCAATCGTGTTCAGCGGGCTCGTCTCGGCGAAATCGCGCGCGAGCACGAGCGTTCCGTCGGCTTCCCTCACTATGATACGGGGCATCGTGCGGCTGAGGAACAGGTAAACGCCTTCCGTCACGGAATATGCGCCGCAATTCGAAAACGCCAACACATCGCCTTCGCGCACATCGGGAAGCACGGCTGCGCGCGCGAGCACGTCGTTGGTCGTGCAGAGGCTGCCGCACAGGCACCACTCGGCTTCGGCGGTTGCGCCGGCAGCGTCGGCGCGTTCGGCTGCGGAAAGGTTCGCGATGACGGGCGTCTTCATGCCCATCATCTGGCCGATGTAGGTCAGGTGGTTAATGCCACCGTCGACGATGCAGTAGTTCACGCCGGCATTGCGCTTGCAGTCGTTCACGGCCGCAAGGTACGTGCCGCATTCGGTCGCGTAGAAACGGCCCATCTCGATGGTCAGCTGCACGCGCGCGGCGATGGCGCGCAGGTCGTCTGCCAACTCGCGTGCGGGCGCCAGCGTGTCGGAGAAGTCGTCGCCTTCGAACAAGGGCACGCCGAGGCCCGGACCGTATTCCAGGCGCTGCACCTCGAACCCGAATTCATCGCGCAGCTCGTCGATGAGCCCGGCCAGCATGGCAAGCTCCTTGCGCTGGTGCTTCAGGTTCGTGCGCTGGGTTCCCACGAAATAGTGCAGCCCCACGATGTTCAGGTGCGGGAAATCGGCGCGGTGCTCGATGACCGACAGCAGGTCATCGCGCGACATGCCGAACTGGCTGCCGGCGTTCAGGCGCAGCAGCACGTCGAGCACCTTCGAGCGACGCGCGCCCTCGGCCTCGATGAGCGCCACGTGCTTCAGCGATTCCGCCGTCAGCACGCCCACGCCGAAATCGGCCGCGGCGCGCACGCTTTCCGCCGTCTTGTTCACGCCCGAGAAGACGATTGCCGCAGGGTCGATCCCCAGCGCCTTGCAAATATCGAGCTCGCCGGGGCTGCACACCTCGAGGCGCGCCCCCGCATCGGCGGCCGCCCGCACGAGGAACGGGTTCGCCTTGATGGCGAAGCACTGGGAAATGCCGGCGCCCACGATGTCCTGCACGGCACGCAGCCGCGCCTGAAACGCGCCGAGGTCGAACACGAACGCGGGCGTGCCGTACTCGTCCGCAATGGCAAGCAGCTCGAACTTCTCCATGTACCCAGCCTCTCTTGCAAACAGCATTTGAACATCACCCCTGGGATAACGTTCAATTTGAACATCACCCCAGGGGTGATGTTCAATCAACGCAGTTTTGCGCGGTCGATCTTGCCGTTCTTCGTGAGCGGCATTTCGGCCAGCTGCTTTATGTTGTTCGGCGTCATGAACGCAGGCAGCGCCTCGTGCAATGCCGCCGACAGGTCCTTCTTGTCGATGTCGCCCGTGTAGAACAGGCGGATGCGCTTGCGCGCCGAATCGTAGATGGTGCACGCGCGCGTGACACCGTCGACCGCGTGCGCGGCGGCGTCGATTTCGCCAAGCTCGATGCGCTGGCCCATGTGCTTGATCTGGTGGTCGACGCGCGACAGGTACACCAAATCGCCGTTGGCATCGTATTTAGCCAGGTCGCCGGTCTTGTACACGGTTTCCGGAGCTTCGTTGAAAGGATGCTGCACGAACGCCTTCGCCGTGCGGTCGGGATCGTTCCAATAGCCCAGCGCGAGCGTGGGCCCGCCGACATGCAGCTCGCCGGGCACGCCGGGCTCGGTTACGAGCGCGCCGTCCTCGCCCACGAGGAAGACATCGTCGCAAGCGAAGGGCTTTCCCATGGGAACGGTCTCGTCGAGCGCGAATTCGCGGTCGATCGGGTAATACGTGCAGTTGCAGGTGATCTCGGTCGGGCCGTACACGTTCACGAACCGCGCGCCCGGCAGCGCGGCGCGCCACACGTTCAGCTGCTTCACGGGCATGACCTCGCCGCTGAACGCGACAAGCCGCACCGTGTCAGGAACTTTGTAGTCGAAGCCCTGCATGATCGAGACGAAGCACATGGCGCTGACCGCCCACACAAGCACGGTCGGCTCGCGCTCGCACAGGTAATCGAGCAGCTGCGTGGGCACGCTGAAGTAATCGCGCGGGATCAGGTGCACGGTAGCGCCGAGGAACAGGCTTCCGTACAGGTCCTTCACCGACACGTCGAAGTCGAGCGGCGCTTGGTTGGCGAACACGTCGTCGGCGGTGATGCCGAGCGTTTCGGTGAACACGGGAATGAACGCGCCCACGGCGCCATGGCTGACCGCGACGCCCTTCGGCGCGCCGGTCGAGCCGCTCGTGAAGTTGATGTAGAGCGGGTCGCCCGGCTGGGCCTGGGCGCGGCGCTCGGCAAGCAGTTGGCCATCGGGCTCGGCGGCGAGCAGCTCCTCGATGCCCACGAGCTCGGTTCCCGTCGGGAACGACTCGCGCGCCTGGTCGGCAGTTGCCGCGTCGACGATGACGAACGCCGGCTGCAGCGTTTCCAGGATCTTCGCGATGCGGGCAGCGGGTTGGCGCGTGTCGATGAACGAGTAGCAGCACCCGGCACACGCGACGCCGAGCAAACCGGCAATGGCGCGCGTCGTCTTCTCGAGATACAGCGCAACGGGCTGGCGCGGCTCAACGCGACGGGCGACCGCCGAGCCGATTGCCCGAACCTGCGCGAGCAACTCGGCGTACGTCACCGCGGATTCCACATCGGCGAACGCCTTCTTATCGGGATTGGCCCCAGCATCTGCCGCGAGCCATTCGAGCACGCTATGCATCTCACTCCTCTCGCGACCCTACATCATACCCATTCGAATTGAACATTGCCCCAGGGAAGATGTTCAAAACGCGCGAAGACTAGAAATTCGCGTACATGAAGCCGGTGGAAGAGGCGAACATGAAAGACGAGGCCACGGCGATGACGATGGCGGCGTAGAGGATGCCGCGCACGACGACGGGCCAATCGAGGATGGCGTCGGCCACGTCGACGCCGCGCTCCTTGAACACGCTCACCACGAACACGGCCACAGTGGCCGCGAACGCAAGCGGCAGCGCGGTGACCTGCAGCTCGGGCGTCAGCCTCGCCATGACGGGAACGAACAGGTCGCCATGGAAGCTGAACACCGTGTTGTAGAAGCACGTCGCCAAATCGCCCGCGCCGACGATGCGGTCGAAATACCAGCCGATGTTCACGACGATGAACGTGCGCACGATGCAGAACACGCGGTGCGCACGGCCTTCCACGTTCACGTGAAAGAGCGCATTCAGCCGGTCCCACACGGGCGCGAGCATATCGCTTGCGGCGATGACCAGGCCGTTGTACAAGCCCCACAATATGAAATGCGACTCGGCGCCATGCCAAAGGCCCACGAGGAAGAACACGAGGATGTTGGCCACGCACGCGGGCAGGGTGCGCCCGATGTGCTTACCGCAATGCGCGGTCAGCCACTTCCCCCACTTCTGCACGCCCGGCAGCAGCGCGAACGGGTAGAACACGTAGTCGCGCATCCACGCGCCCAGCGTGATGTGCCACCGGCGCCAGAAGTCGCCGAGCGAAACCGAGAAGTACGGCTGGCGGAAGTTGGGCGCCATCTCGATGCCGAACAGCAGCGCCGAGCCCAGCACGATGTCGATGCCGCCCGAAAAATCGGCGTACTGGTACACCGCGTACAGCAAGATGCCCGCCACGATGACCGAGCCGGGCAAGCCGGGGTTCACGTGGTCGAAGATGGCGTCGACCGAAATGACCAAGATGTCCGCGATCGCGAACTTCTTCAACGCGCCGTAGCCGATCTGCAGCAGGGCGCGGCGGGAACGGCGCGCGTCGAACGCATGCGGTTCGTACAGCTGGTGCGCCAGCGCGTCGAAGCGGTTGATCGGCCCCTGTATCAGCTGCGGGAAGAACGACACGAACAGCAGGTACTTCGCGAAGTTGCGCTCGGGGTCGTACTTGCCGTTGTACGTGTCGATGACGTAGCTGACCGACTGGAACGTGTAGAACGATATGCCGAGCGGCAGCAAGATGCCCACGGAAAAGCCGCTTTCAGGCGCGAGGTAACCGACCAGCACGTCGACGTATTTAATGTAGCTGAGGATGCCGAAGTTCAACACGAGCATGGCCAGCAGCACCCAGCGCTTCTTGCGCGTGAAGCGGCGCTTGATGGCCTTCTTCTCGTCGCGCGATTCGGCGAGCTTGCGCGCAGCCTTCGACTGGCCCTCGAAGTGCGCGAACGCCAAGCCGCCGGCCCAGGTGGAAAGCGCCGTCACGCCGATGAACGCGAAGTTCTGCCAGCCGGAGAACGCGTAGAAGGAAAGCGACGCCACGAGCAGCACGACCCACTGGCCCTTGCCGAACGCGCGGCCCACGAGGTAATACGCCGCGAGCGCCACGACCAGGAACAACACGTATGCGAGCGTGTAGAACTGCACGCCTACTCCCCCGCCCTGCGTCGCGATGACGCGATCTCTTCCTGGGTGTACTTCTCGAATTCCACGTCGGATCCCTGCTGGCGCACGTTCACGCGCACGGTGAAGCGGCCGTGATGCCCGGGGTCGAACGTGCACGTGTTGCTCGGCGAGTAATCCTGCACGACCTCGAACGCGCCATCGCGCTTGGCGACGAGGAACTGGTACTCGGGTTTCACGTTGGTGCCGGCCAGGGCTTGCGCGTTAAGCGTTATGCCCTCGCGCGTGACCTCGGCATCGAGCGTGACAATCGAGATGCTGTCGATGCTTTCCAACTTCTCGTCGTAGGTCATGAACAGCGCGTCGACGTCTTCGCCGGCGGCCTTCTCGCCGAGCAGCGCGACGAGCGAGCGGCTGAACACGTCGGCGCCGGCCGAATTAAGATGCTCCCAGTCCCAATAATAGGACTCCTGGCTTTCGAACAGATCGGGCTTCGCCAGGTTGAAATCGTAATACGAACCGCCGTGCCCTTCGACGAGCCCCTTCACCTGGCGCGTGTACTCCTCGTAGTACTCCTGCATGTTGATGAGCCCGAAATCGGGTTTCGGCGGCACGAAGGCGACGAGCTCGACCCCTTCCTGCGCGCATCGGTCGCAGATGTCGGCCAGGCAGTGCAGGTTCACGGCCTTGAGCGGGCTGAGGCCCAACTCGGTGTAGAGGACCTGGTCGGCGGCGCTGCAATCGCCCACGCCG
>JAFUCC010000101.1 GCA_017459925.1 Eggerthellaceae bacterium | reverse complement strand
TCTCCCGCAGCACCTCTTCCGCCAAATACAAATCGCTACGGCAGTGAAGATCCGCGACTCCATCTTGGATAAGTTGCATTAGTTCGGAGTTGTAAAACACGTCCATTGCCGATTCTCGGCTGATGCCCGCGATATGAGCCATAGCTTCGATGATGCGCGCGTATTTCATCTGCAAGATGATTTGCTTGCCCTCATCCATCACAGCACCTCAGCCGCGTCGACGAAGGTCAGCAACGAGACAACGCAACATCAGGATTCTCGACGACAACGTTGGAAGAGTGGAAAACCCTCATGCGATAACGCCCCTCTCGCGCATTAGCCCGACCAGGTCGTCAACGATGTAGTCCCTGCCGAATGTGTGAAGCACGTCGTAGGCGGGGATTATATACCCGTCCAAGATTCCCGAGTTCTTTAGCGCGTTGAACACATCACGCTGAGCCATGCCGAGCCTAGAGGCAATGGCCCCTATGCAATACGTGCTGAAATCGAGCTGCTCGTAACTCATGGCTTCTCCGGAAAGCATCGGCGCTATTTGACCCGATTATATAATGCAGCGCATGATTTCTGCTATGCCACACAATCTTCGGACACGATTCATGCAAGTCATCAGCAGTACGGCCTCCTGTATGCTACCGTTGCATTTCCGACGACGCGCAACAAGAAGCTGTACGGGTTATCGGGGGCTTCCCCTATCTGCTGCAGCTTTTGGGCTATCGCGCGTGGAACCTAGCCGAACTGCGCGACGAATCCACCACACCGGACATGGATGGAACGATTCTTTGGCGTAAAATGACGTTATTTGACGAACATGATGAGTTACAGGAACGTCCTGCGACTCATCCTGCGGCTCATTCTTGCTGCTCTAGGAGAGAGGTGCACAATTCGAGCAATTCGGGAATGCTCGTGATAGCGGTATCCCAAATGATGGCAGGATTCAGCTTCGAATAGCTATGAGCGATGCGATTGCGCAGCCCATACGCCTGCGACCAGACTTCAGAGGGGTGAAACGCTTGAAGCGCGTCGTAATATCCGCCAGAACCGACAAGTTCCCCGATTTGGAACATGGGCATCAGGATAAGGTCGAGGTGATCGGGGTTCTCGGCAACCGTCTTTTCCGTCATGCCGTACCGTTCGATACGCTCCGCAACGCTCTCGCATAACGGCACGATCAGCTCGATGCACTCGATAGCGTCAGGATTTCGCATACACCATCATCCGATCCCTCAGATAGCGTTCTTTCGCTCGCGGGTAAAACGACTCCTCGCCGCACACAACGTCAACAGAGCGCCCGAGCAGATCCTCGAGCTTCGCCGCGAACGAGCCGAGCATGAACAGCGTGAAGCCCCGATCACATTCGATGCACAGATCGATATCGGATTCGGAATCGTCTTCGCCACGCGCGCAAGAGCCGAACAGATACGCTTCGCGCACGGGATAATCGCGCGCGCATTCGGCAACGGCCGATGAAATAGATTTCGTATCCAAGGCGCTCATGGAGCAAGTATAACATGGGGCGTTGTTTACCGGGCTTCGATAAGTTCGCGTTCGCTTCCCGGACATGGCGCTTAATGTGCCCATTCTGCTAGACTTACAACCCGAAAGCGACCAAGGGGGATTCATGCAAATCACGCCTGCAGAAGTAGCCGAAACAATCGCGATGGTGGCCGAACAGCACCTCGACATCCGCACGATCACGCTGGGCATGAACCTGCGCAGCTGCACCGACGCCGATGTCGACACGGTGGCGCTGAAGGTCTACGACCGCATGACGCACGCGGCCGAAAACCTCGTTCCCACCGCTGAGCAGCTCGAGCGCGAATTCGGCATCCCCATCGTGAACAAGCGCATTTCCGTCACGCCCATCGCCGAGGTGTGCGCGGCGGTCACGCAAGACGACCTCTCCCCCATCGCCCGCGCCATGGACCGCGCGGCCAAGGAGGTTGGCGTCGACTTCGTCGGCGGGTTCTCGGCGCTCGTGCACAAGGGCGCGTCGAAGGCCGATGACAAGCTGATGGAATCGATTCCCGAGGCATTGGCCACGACCGATTTCGTGTGCGCGTCGGTGAATGTCGGCAGCACGCGCGCGGGCATCAACATGGACGCCGCCTACAAGATGGCAGGCATCATCCGCCGCTGCGCCGAGCTGACGGCCGACCGCCAGTGCATCGCCGCCGGCAAGCTCGTCGTGTTCTGCAACGCCGTGGAGGACAACCCCTTCATGGCGGGCGCGTTCCACGGCTCGGGCGAAGCCGACGAGGTCGTGAACGTGGGCGTTTCGGGCCCGGGCGTGGTGCGCGCGGTGCTGGCCGGCATGCCGAAGGACGCCGACCTCACCACCGTGGCCGAGGCCATCAAGGCCACCGCGTTCAAGATCACCCGCGCCGGCGAGCTCATGGCGCGCGAGGCGTCGAGCCGCCTGGGCGTGGCGAAGGGCATTTTGGACCTGTCGCTTGCGCCGACGCCTGCAGAGGGCGACTCGGTTGCCGAGATTCTGGAAGCCATCGGCGTGGGAACGTGCGGCGGCCCCGGCACCACGGCGGCGCTTGCCATGCTCAACGATGCCGTGAAGAAGGGCGGCGTCATGGCGTCGAGTTCGGTTGGCGGACTGTCCGGCGCCTTCATCCCCGTGTCGGAGGACGCCGGCATGATCCGCGCCGCCGAAGCGGGCGCGCTTTGCCTTGAGAAGCTGGAAGCCATGACGAGCGTGTGCTCGGTCGGCTTGGACATGATCGCCATCCCCGGTGACACGTCGCAGGAGGCCATCTTCGGCATCATCGCCGACGAGTGCGCCATCGGCATGATCAACAACAAGACGACCGCCGTGCGCCTGATTCCCGCCATTGGGAAGAACGTCGGCGACCGCCTGGAGTTCGGCGGCCTGCTGGGCTACGCCCCGGTCATGCCCGTGAACGGCCACGCCGGCACCGTCTTCGCCCATCGCGGCGGCCGTATCCCCGCGCCGTTGAACTCGTTGAAGAACTAGCAACTGAACATCTTCCCAGGGGCAACGCTCAACTTGAACATCACCCCAGGGGTGATGTTCAAGTTGAAGTAACACTTCAGCGTAAAAGGGAATCTCCAACAAATTTGAACATCACCCCTGGGGTGATGTTCAAGTTGAACGTTGCCCCTGGGAAGATGTTCAGTTTTCGCGAGTGGCTTTCAGCAGGTACTCCACATTCCCAGAGCGCTTGCCGGTGATGGACGATTCCACCACGCCATCGACCGTGAAGCCGGCGGCGGTCATTGCGGCAGCCACCTCTTCGATCGTGCGTACGCGCACTGCTTCGTCGCGCACGACGCCCCGCTCGTCTGTCTCGTCGTGACGCGATTCGAATTGCGGCTTCACCAGCCCGATGAACACGCCGCCCTCACCCGCAAGCGAGGCGAACACAGCCGCCAAGCTGGCAAGGCCGATGAACGACAGGTCGGCGACGATCAGGTCGAATGGCGCGCCCAAATCCTTAGGCGACGCGAGGCGGATATTGGTGCGCTCGAACACGGTGGTGCGCGGGTCTTGCCGCAGTTTCCACGCCAAATCGCCGTACCCCACATCGACGCATGCGACCGAGGCCGCGCCCGCCTGCAGCAGGCAGTCGGTGAACCCGCCGGTCGAGCAGCCGACATCGATGCAGCGCAGGCCCACGGCATCGAACCCGAACGCATCCAACGCCCCGCGCAGCTTCAACCCGCCGCGCGAGACGTACTGCGCCCGGCCCTTAACTTCCACCGGGGCATCAGGCAGCACCATCATCGCAGCGCTCGTGGCATACGCGTCGCCCACCTTCACCTCGTGCGCCAGCACAGCGCGCAGGGCCTCCGCCTCATCGGCGAAGACCCCACGTTCAACGAGCAGCTTGTCGAGGCGAATCTTCTTCATGCGTCCGAATAATCAATTACCTCGGAGGAAATTGATTCTTTACGGCAGCAGCAACTGGGCGATTTGGACGGCGTTCAGCGCGGCGCCCTTGCGGATCTGATCGCCGACGCACCAGAAGTTCAGGCCGTTTTCCAGCGTGGGGTCGACGCGCAGGCGGCCGACGTACACGTCGTTGGTGCCCTGCAGCAGCGCGGGCATCGGGTACAGCTTCGAGTCGGGGTCGTCCATGACGGTGACGCCCGCGAAACCTTCCAGCGCCTCGCGCGCCTGCTCAACCGTAATGGACGACGCGAATTCCACGTTCACGGCCTCGGCGTGGCAACGCAACGACGGCACGCGCACGCAGGTCGGCGCAACGGCGATGTCGGCGTGGAAGATCTTCTTGGTCTCGACGACCATCTTCCACTCTTCCTTAGTGGAACCGTC
>JAFUCC010000027.1 GCA_017459925.1 Eggerthellaceae bacterium | reverse complement strand
CATCGACGATTTCTGACCTGGCCGTTTGATTGTCGGCGATGCGAAAATGGCATTGTTTTGGAGATGTGTAGCCCGATTCGCCTTTTCGCTCGCTCATTTCCCGCGTTTCTTTACGCCCTAACGCCTGTAAGTCCACGCAGTCATACACAACCCGCTCAAAATGTCGTTTCGACGCGAAATCTCATAACCGCAATGCACATCCTCGAATTCTCGCTACCCCAAACTCCGCAGCCTGCTCACTCGATAATTACGCTCATGCTTGCGCCAACACCTTCGGCGAGCGCTTCCAACGTGCTGAGGGTTGGGTTGGCACGCCCCGCCTCGATGCGGCTGATAGCTGCCTGGTCGATGCCCGTTTTCTCGGAAAGGTCGCGCTGGGTCATGCCGGAGGCCTTCCGGCAGCGGGCAAGCGAGGCGCCCACGGTGGCTGCCAACCCTTGTTCCTCCGCATTCCCTTCAGGCTCAAGCGACACGAGCGCGTAATTCACGCGCGGCGCCGTAACTTCCCTGAGCAGAAAGTCGTCCTGAGCCGAATGCCCTTCGGAAGCTGCGAGCAAGGCAACTTCGTCGTATTCGTCGAGCCCGTTCGCGCGGAGTATCTCGCCCAGGTTCTGCCGGCCCTGCGGCGGAATGCGCTCCTCGACCCACTTGCGCGCCCACTTGTCGGGAATGTCGCGCTGGCCTTGTTCGACGAACAGCGCCAACATGAGCGGCAACTCGCTTGCCTGCACGTCTGGCCCAACGACGATACGGAACTCGCCTTGGCTTTCGGCGCCATCATCGCAGTACAACGTCGCAACCGGCTTATGCCGACGCTTCGTGGAATCGTATACTTCGAAGACCCTCATGCACGCTCCTCGCAAAGAGAGCGCCAATGAAGCCAACGCTGCCAGATGATGTTCCAAATGGCTTCCAAATGGGTTTCGGACAAGGCGCCATCGAGTCCGGCAAGCAACGTGTCCTTGTCACTTTCGGCCAACGCGCCGATGCGCAACGTGGCGGGAACGAACCTCAAGTTCTCCTCGAGCGAACGCGTTCCGATGAAGTTGTTCGCCCGCACGTCAGCGAGCGGATCGAACTCGCGCACGCGCTTCTCGTCGCCATAGCATGAGAACACGAGCGACACCCCGTTATCGAATAGCGGCGCGAGCCTGACATCCCCTTCGCGCGAACGCAGAACCTCGATGTTCGCGCCATGGCGATCGCGGTTGGCAATGAGGTAATCGACCAGCATCATGCGCTGTATATCCTCAAGCCAACCCTGCCGCTCGCAAAACTCAAGCTGCGATTCGCCTTTGCCATGCTTGAGATCGAAAAACGTGTCGAACGCCATCTTGCTTTCGCCGGCAGCACGGAAGCTCTTCGAACGCGCAAGCCAGGTGACGTGCTCTTCCCCGTCGACGAGGACGCGTGCATGGACGAGCGTGTAGTGCACATGGCTAACCCCAAGCAGCTCCATGAGCCGCGAGGCGATGACCTCGTTCACACACTCGTGGCCGTAAATGCCCCGATAACTGTCGTAGCAGGAAAGCTTGTAATACATCGCATGCGGCCCCACGCCCGTGCGCGCCTTCAAGAAGGTGCCGCCGCTGGCAGACGTCTGCCCCGATTCCGACCAGCTGAGCAGTCGTAAATCCTGTTCAGTGCGTATGACGTCGTATGCCCTCATGGGCGAAGTATATCATATGTCTTATTTTACATATTCTTCATTCATATACATATCACTTTTATGTTATATTTCTTTAATCAAGAATCTGCCGATTCGAATGGCGACAAATGACAGCAGACGTTGAACATACCCTGCAAGACCTCACGCATCTCGACTGGTCGGAGTCCGCGACCAGCTCGGCGACAGGCGGGTCGTACCTGAAGGCACGGTTGGGCGACGGGGTTGAGGCGACGTATTACAAGCTGTCGTGCTACGACGAGGTGAACGGCGTGTACGGGCACGAGTGCGTGAACGAGACAATCGCCGCGCGCCTCATGGACATCCTCTGCGTACGCCATGTCCCCTACAAGCTCGTCCATGCACGCGTCCTCATCGACGGACGCGAACACGAGACATGGCTTTCCGAATCGGCATCGTTTCGCAAGCGGGGCGAAAGCAAGATATCCCTTGCGCGGTTCTTCGGCCTGAACCGCCTGGAAGGAGAGACGAGACTGGAATTCTGCGAGCGCTTCGGCTGGAATCAGGACATCCAGAAGACGATGCTCGTCGACTACCTCATCGCCAACAGGGACCGGCATGGCTCCAACCTCGAGGTGCTGAAGGGTCGCGATGGGCAGCTTCACCTGGCGCCGCTGTTCGACAACGGGCTATCCCTGTGTTGCTCGTCCTTCAGCGCGCGTCAGTTATCAGAAGCCGATCCGCTGCAGGACGTCATCGCCAACAACTATTTGGGGACCCGCTCCCTTAAGCAGAACCTAACCCGCTTCGTTCCCGGAAACCTGCCCATCGGCCGCTTGAGGGAAGCGCACGAAGCCCAGGTTACCGACGGCCTCGCGCCCTCGCTCGAAGAAGCCGTTCAAGGCGTCAGCGGAGCGGATTTCGCACATTTCCTCTGGCAGATGATCTGGGAAAGGTGGTGTGCCTATGAGGACCTTCGTGATCGTGGACTCCTCGAAGCGCAAGGCTAAGCCCATCGGCACGCTGTTCTGGGAAGCCGACAGCAAAGGCGGGCAGGGGCGCTTCTCGTTGGAGCTGTCCTCTGACTGCGACGAGGAACGCCTGCCCCTTTCGCTTTCGTTTTGCGCGAACCGCAAGCACAGACGAGCCACCCCGAAGGAAAGCGCCGATTGGGTACGGTCGCGCATCGTCCCGGAAGACAGGCACAACATCGCCGAGGTGCTCGCGGCCAACGGACTGGCGGAATACGACCAAGTCGGCCTGCTTGCGGCATGCAAGGGCAGGTCTTCGGATGACGACCTGCTCGTCTATGAGGTCGAGCTTCCGGAAGACCTTGTCGACGAAGTCGGTTACGAAAGCCCCGGTGGCCAAAGCGCAGAGGGTTCATGCGCGTCCTTGACCGCCGACCGTGTCATCGCGGCAGTCGAGCGCCAACGCACGGGCACCGAGGTCAGGTACGCTTTCGTTAGCCTGAATGAAGAGGTGAACAATCGCGGTCGTTTGGCTTCCGACACAGCAAAGCCGAGCAAAGCCAGCGCCTCCCTCACTGCCGCCCAATGCATCGGAGCGGACATCCGCGACGAACGGAAGAGGCAAGGGCTCACCCAGAAGCAGCTCGCAGCCCGCGCCGGCATCACCCAAACCGTGCTGAGCAGAGTCGAGTCCGGCACCGGCAACCCCACCCTGGCGCTTTTGGAAGAGCTTTCCGCGGCTCTCGGCACGCAGCTCGATATATCGCTAGCGTAGAATAGGCGGAACGGGGCGTTTGGGTAAAGCGTATGGTTTTGGGAGATGCATCATGACAAAGGCAGGAACGCCAAACGGGAAGGTTTCGCTTCTCTTTACCTATGATGTAGATTGCGACAATCATGTCGTGTATTCCGTCGGCGTCGACGAAAGCGGAAAATACTATTCCGTAGAAGATCATGAATACAACATCGGCTCAGCATATGACTTCTACACGGATTACTACGTTCTTGATGATTCCGAGATTGAAGGCCTGAGGCGAAAAGCGAAAGCGCGGGAAAACTCAGAAAAGCGAATTCCCTAACAACGTTGTCTCAGAATTGCCCACGATAAAGACCTTCGCGCTCATGTTCCGAGCATTCACTGCTCATGGCAAAAACAGGTAGATCTACTCCTGCGAATGAGCCCGCCGTCCTGTTCTCTGCTCGGCTTTACTCGTGCCACTATTGCGAAGACGTGTATTTCCACTTTGGGATGCTCCCGCCGAAACGGCATGTTGAGGGGGAAATGTACGAGCGGAAAGGCGCGGGCGTCTCCGATGCCAAGTTCAGCGGGAAATGCACGGGCGAATTCTCGAATCGGAATACACTTCCCCCTCACATTGCCACTTCCGTATCAGAAACCCGAGAGATGACAAGGATCGGGGGAAGTGCACGAGTCCGCAGATTCGATCGATCCTATGACAAATGTCATAGGCGGAAGTGATTCCGTTCACTGGCGGGCGGCGCGTCCCACACGCACAATGGCATCAACGGCATTAGAAGCGAAAGGAACCACCATGCCAGTCGTTGACGTGAAGAGCCTGGTGAAGCGCTACGGCGATTTGCTGACGCACGACCATTTCAACCTGCAGATAGAGCAAGGCGATGGGGATCCAGACTCGTGAAACAGGTACCAGGTACGCATTTCACTCAAATATGCCCGAAACGGAAAATCACCCTACGTGATGCGAAAATAATACCGAAAAGCACTTGCTCGTGACGCGACGTGACATTGCATGATGCGGCTCGAAAGGAGGTGCATTCCATGCCGGACAATGCAAGTGGCAGCCAGAAGACGTACTCGACAGGCGAGCTCGCCCAGGCATGCGGAGTGACCGTCCGCACCGTGCAGTACTACGACGAAAAGGGCCTGCTGCCCCCGTCCGACCTCACCGAGGGCGGGCGGCGCATCTACACGGAAGCCGACGCCGCGAAACTGCGCAAGGTCTTGCTGCTGAAATCGCTCGGCCTGAAGCTCGCCGACATCCGAAGCTTCCTGGAAAGCGACGTCTCCGTCACCGTGTTGCGCGACATCCTTGAGGCCCAAGATGCGAAACTCGCATCGGAACTCGAAGAGCGCTCGCAAGCGAGGAAGCGCATCGCGGCCATGATCGCCTCGCTCGACGAGTCGGGCGAGCTGCCCGCCGAAACCACCCCCGACATGGAAGCCGTCATGCAACAGAAGGTCAGTTGGAGGGAAAGCGAACTGTTCCCGATGTACAAGGCGTTCATCGCCATCGGGATTCCCATCGACATCATCGAGATCGGCATGATCGCCTGGTGGGTGGCGACAGGCGATTGGCGGCCCCTCGCCATTACGCTGCCGTTCATCATCGTGGCGTGCATCCTGCTCGTCCGCGCTTACCGCAAGCGCACCGCCTACGTGTGCCCCCACTGCCGCAAGGTGTTCGTACCGAAGATGGCAAGTTGGTTCTTCTCGATGCACACCCCCACGACCCGCAAGGTCACCTGCACCGAATGCGGAACCAAAGACTGGTGCGCCGAGGTTTCGGCGACACGGCTGCAAGAAGGTGCTGCCTGATAAGGCGTGCAATCCTATGCAAGCAGGCATCACGGAAACCATTCCTTTCCCGCTATAATCGCCTTAGTAATGCAAAGCAGAGAAAGGAACGCGCATGTTGAAGACCATCGACGCAACCGCGGCAGTTTACCCCGCCCCCGTGCTCATCGTGGGCACCTACGACAAGAACGGCAAGCCCAACGCCATGAACGTGGCTTGGGGCGGGCAGTGCGGGCCCAAGCACGTGGCGCTGAACCTGTCGGCTCACGCCACCACCGATTCCATCATCGCCAACAAGGTGTTCACGGTGGCCATCGCGGACAAGGCAAACCTCGTGCCCGCCGACTACGTGGGCATCGTGTCGGCCAACAAGGAATCCGAGAAGATCGCCAAAGCTGGCTGGACCGTCGAGCGCGGCGAACAAGTGGACGCCCCGGTCATCCAAGAACTGCCCGTGACCATGGAGTGCAAGGTCGTGTCGATCAACGAGGAACTCGGCGAAACCCGCGTCGTCGGCGAGATCGTGGCCACGCACGTCGACGAGAAGTTCCTGACCGACGAGGGCAAGATCTCCTACGCCGGCATGGAGGCGCTCTCGTTCATCAGCGGCGACCTCGGGTACTACGCCGTCGGCGAGCGGGCGGGCAACGCCTTCCGCGACGGCGCCGCCCTAAAGTAAAGCAGACGATTTAACGGGCTCGTCGGCCATCGGCGAGCCCTCTTGTTTATGGACGACTTTTCGACACGCATGACAAACTTGGAGCTCGAGCGGTTCTCGGTGAACGATTACCGAGGGCTCGACGATGCGCCCGCCTTCCAACTGCGCACGGGAAAACTGCCCGTGATTATTTCGGCACCTCATGCAGTGTCGCAGCGGCGAGCTGGCAAGGTGAAGCCATCGGACGATTTCACCGGCCCGATTGCAATCGTTGCCTCCGAGCTCGCCGATTGCCATGCCGTCATGGCAACGCGGTTCGACGAATGCGACCCCAACTGGGACCCGTTCGAGCAATGCCGCTACAAGCAGGCGCTTGCCGCAATGGTGCGCGAACAGAGCATCGTCGCCGTCATCGACGTGCACGGCGTTCCGTCCGCTTCGCCGTATGCCGTCGAAGTCGGGTCGGCTGACGGACTGAGCGTCAGCGCCATGCCCGGCGCCGACGAGTTCGCCAGGGATTTCCTGGCCGAAGAGCTCGCGCCGTACCTCGCCAAGCATGGCAAGACGATCGCCCTGAATGAAAGCCATGCTGCGCGAGGGGCGAACACGGTCACCAACGCCATTTCACGCGAATGCGGCATAGCGGCTTTGCAACTCGAGCTGGCAACGCCATTCCGCGTACCGCAGAGCATCGGTGGTCATACGCCGGAAGGCGAAGCGCCGCCCTTCTCAGAAGCCCAGCTGCCGAAAGAGATTTCGTCGCGTAGGAACCCCGACCCCACCTGCGTTGAAGTCACCGTTCGCGCTATCGCACATTTGGCAACGACGCTCGCTGATTTCAAGACGCTTGATAAGGACGTTAGATAGACACGTATCCTGTCGCTACAAATCTAAGCGCAGCTGAGAGGTGGCCAGCAGGCTCTTCTGCTGGCCTTGCTTTAGCTCATCACCCGGACCAAGCTCGCCGATGAGCATAGGGGCAGCCGGGTCGTGTTGCTTGAAGTTTTCCCGTGCGCGTTCGGGACTTTGATTGGCATAGCAATAGCGGCACCCGTTTGGACACGTATCGTATGCCCCGATGTCGCGCATTTCGAAGCAGTTGCAATGCTTTCGCATTCCGCGATGCTTCAGCTTGCGAAACTCGATGTCGTTTGCCGCGCCGAAGATGTCGAGCGTAGCGCACCCGCTTTCGTGGATTCCGTACGCCGAGTAGTCGATATCGGTCGCGCACGTTTGCAGAAAGAGCCCGTAACGTTGCGCGATTGAGCCAAGGCCTCGAGCAAGCTCGTCCATTTGGTCGAGCGACATCACCTGCAGCTCGGGCATGTTGCGTTCGAGCTTGCGGTACATCTCGACGAAGCTGAAGATGCAACGGTCCACATGACCCGCCAAACGCTCAGCCAGCCAGTCGAACGTTTCGAAATGGCGCTCGATCGTGTACTCGCGCGTTAGCAATACCGGGTCGTAACGCCAGCAAATCCGCTTCGACCCGACGATTTCCTCGAGCGAGTAAAGCGTCTCAACCGATTCCGCAATGGATGGAACTCCCGGTTCGATGTCGCGACCGTAGGCGGTTATCGTGTACTGGAAGTGCGTGTTGAAACGGTCGGCTATCTCGTGAAGGCGCGGCAGGATGGGCCTGTAGTTCTTCGAGCAGAATTCGACAACGTCCACCACTGCAGGATCGAGCTCGTAGCGCGTTACCTTGTGGGGGAACAAAGGGTTGCGCACCAGGACATACCCTTCCTCGAAGCGGCGAAGCAGCCACTCAGAGAAGTACTGCACCGTATCGGTGCGTCCGCCCGTGTTGATGATCATCCGCGCCTACTCCCGAATGAACTGCGCGTCTTCCGCGGCGTCCTCGGCATCAACGAAGCGCTCGACGGTCATATGCAGGTCGTGTTTGTCGCGCAGCTCAACAATGCGGCTCATCATCGGCGAAGCATGATGCGCATCGAGCGCCGCCTGGTCGCGCCAACGGTCGACGAGCAGCACCGTCTCCGGATCGTCCGCCGGGTAGTAATAGCGATATGCGAGGTTGCCCTCTTCTGCCCTGATGGCATCTGCCGTACCACTCGATTCCATTTCCTCGGCAAAACGTCGCGCTGCGCCGCCAACGCCCGTGTAATGAATGTTTATGGTTAGGCCCATGCATCCCCCTTGCATACGTCGATTTCGCAACATGAAACGACTATCAGCCATGTCGCTGCACTAGCTGACATCATCGCACATAACCGAAGAATGCAGCTGATTGTGTAATCAAATTGCTCGGTCACGGAATCCAGGGCGAATTGCGCAAAAATCGCACTATTAGGTGAATTGAAGCGTGGTTAAGGAATCAGCAAAGCTAAGCGCAAAATGCTCACCTGGCCTTTTGATGAGATGATTTCAAGGACAACGATAAACCGCTCGCAGCATTCACCTAATAGTGCGATTTTTGCGCGATTCGCTCTGGATTCCGTGACTGAAACGAGAAAGTTTATTCCTTCGCCGCTTTGCGGAGACGCAAAGCTGCTACTAGTTGCAGCACGCCAAGCACGAAGTAAAAAGCCGACATCCCGTTAGGGATGATCAAGAGCTCGGTCACAGTTCAAATAACGAGGAGCGCGCCGGCAATTGTGCACCAGTTGACCCAGCCGGCCATCCCGTTACGGCGACGTACGATGAGCGCCACGATGTTGGGCACGCCGTTTACCAGCAGAAGCGCGAGTCCCGACCAAAAGTGGCTCGTAAAGAACACATCACGGAAGGGGAACGGGTCGTATATCGAAAGCGGCATCCAGTCGTTCCAGCTAAGGGGCAGGTTGCAGAGCGCGCTCAACATCATCCAGATTCCGCAGACTGGTGCTGCTATTCCATTGAACCAGTTCATGAACAGGGAGAAACCCCGACAAGCCTTATTCACTTCAGCTCCTTGCATATCTAGTAAGTGAACGACCGTTCACCTAAGTTTAATGAGCAAGTATTCATTCGTCAAGGAAAGCCAAGTGCGACCAGTGGAAGCGTCGGTATAATTTCAAATTATGGATTACCGTATCAGGAATATGCAACCAAGCGAGTACCCGCTGCTCGAAGAGTTCCTCTACCTGGCCATCTACATTCCAAAGGGGTTCGAAGGCGAAGTGCCCCGTTCCATTATTTATGACGACCCGAAATGCCGTGCCGCTTTCGAGAACTTCGGCACATTGCCTGACGACAGGGCGCTCGTGGCTGAGGTTGATGGCACAGTCGTTGGGGCATGCTGGGTGCGAACCACAGACGAATACGGCCATGTCGACGACGGCACGCCATCCTTCTCGATTTCGGTGCGTAAGGAATGCCGTGGCCAAGGCATTGGCACGGCTCTTATGAGCCGCATGATCGATGACCTAAGGTCTGCCGGCTATGCCCGCGCGTCGTTGTCGGTTCAAAAGGAAAACCCAGCGTGTCGACTATACGAGCGACTAGGCTTCCGCGTCGTCGGTAACGGCGCCGACAAATCCGAATGGCTCATGGTGCGTGAGCTTTGCGGGCGATTTCTCATTATTGAAACTGATCGCCTCATCCTACGGCCATGGCTCTTATCGGACGCTGCAGACCTTTTCGAACTCGCGAGTGATCCTGCTGTCGGCCCAATAGCAGGCTGGCCGCCTCACAAGAGCGTGGAAGATAGCTCTAACATCATCAAAGCGGTGCTATCTGCACCGGAAACCTATGCCGTCGTGTTGAAGTCATCGGGCGAGCTTGTCGGTTGCGCTGGGTTCAACGCAGGCGAAGCTGCCAGCATGCCGCTTGCAAATGACGAGCTCGAACTAGGGTACTGGATTGGCAAGCCATATTGGGGGCACGGTTTTGCAACCGAAGCTGCCCGAGCCGTAATCAAACATGGCTTCACTGATCTTGGCCTATCGGGCATCCATTCGGGCTACTACGACGGCAATGACCGTTCGCGTAACGTGCTCGAGAAACTCGGCTTCGAATTCGTTCGCACTGTGTACGATGCCCCATGCCCTCTCCTCGGCGAAACCAGAACAGAGCACCTTCTTAATCTGTCGGCAGATAAACGGCGCATTAATTCCTGGCAATAAGCCAAGGGAAGAGCAGCGCTCGCAATTCGCGTCGCGCCTTCGAGTACAAAAGCTTTCGAGAATCCATGCGCACCCCCAACGCTTTGCCAAGTTGCTTTGCCACTCCGTCGAATTGCGTGTGGTCAACAATCATATGAGGAGTGACGGTTATCAGGTTGATGTCAGTGTAACCAAGCGTATTTGCGCGACGAGCATCCTTAGCTGCCGCTCGAGGATTCAGGTGCTCTTGAGTGCTGTTGTATTCGACGGCAACCCGCTCCTTAATCCAATGTAGGTCGCATCTGATCGATTCGTAGTCCAACACCATAGACGCCTTTTTGCCCAATTGAGTTGTGGGGTTGAGGTCGGGAAGGCGGAACGCATACCCGCCTAACCGAACAGGCAGGCAAAGGTAAAGCATGAGGGACGACTCCATGGGTGAATTCGACCCATCAACCACCCAACGTAGCGCCTGGCTGGCTTTTGCGGCGCCGCGCATTCCTTTCGCGCGTTTAACAAACGAGCTGAGGAGCTGTTTTGTTGTTGCAGCTGGACAGTTGCAGAACCCAATTTGTCCATCAGAGCGGAGCGTGTACGTCCCGCAAAGCTCGAGGCCAAACAGGACGAGCTCGATTAGAGAAAGCTTTGAGGCCATTTCGACAAACAGCAATTCCGGCGATGCGACATATACGCTATTGCCAATTCTCCAAAATGCGCCGCTTGGAATTGAGCCAGTCAACACATGACAGGTATGGGTCTTCGACCTCTGCTCCTTTGCCAACGACGGCACAAGTACATGTAGGGTGTGTTCGTTATCCACTAGGAAGGGCAAAGAGAACGTCTCTATCTCACGGAGCGAACACGCGCAATCTTCGAGAGTGCGGATGCGTGCGGGCGCAAGCCTATCTCGCCCTCGTTCACGGTGGGCGCGCAAATGCGATAGAGCGGTCTCGTGACTCAATACCAGTTTCATAGCGGGTATGATGCCACACTCGGTCAAAGAATCTAGACTGAATTGCAGAAAAATGGCTCTATTAGGTGAATCGAAAAGACGGAGATCCGATATCCGCCCGCAACGATCGAAAACCACCTGGGCTTTTATCGTAGCGCTCTAGAAGACAACTGTAAAAAGCGATTGGAATTCACCTAATAGATTGATTTTTGCGCAATTCCAACCAAATCCTTTGACCCGAGGAACCCTTTTCGGCAAATCGGCTTCGAGACGCATGCTTTATTGCAAGACTTGCTGGAGAGACTCATTTTTGACATGCGTTATATTGAATTGCGACACCTCTTGAATGGCGAGCATGGCGCCCTCCCCTGCAAGTTCCAGCATGATATGATTACGCCGACGCCACCGAGCGACATCCGACTTATCTAGGAATTCAAATGTCAGCAGACAGCCTCGACAATTTCGATTACGAGCGTGCCAGCGAACACACGTCGGAAACTCAACGCAGGCATTATTGGGCAGTCGCAATCGGGCTTCAAGACGTCGATGGCCTATCGGTCTCGGATTACCTGCGCGAAAACGCGAACGCTTACATTGAAGGCGAAAAAACGCTGGCCGAGGTCGGCTCACTCGTGCGCTCGTACCACGAGGCTGGAAACGATGCCGTCGTCCTCGGCCTCAAGGACAATGCACTTGTTCGGGAAGAGCTGGTGTGCCACCGATTGTTCGAAGACCCATCCTTGCTGAGAAACGTCGATCCCGTTGAAGCGCTCACGCTGAAAAGCACGCAGTAATCCGGTTATGAGTAAAGAGACATTCCGGCGATGGCTTCGCTGTCTAAAACCTACCCATTAATCGTATTCTTTCGAATGCTCATGCGGCAAAGCGGCCGATGAACGTTTAGCAAGCGAACGGGTCGTTTGAAGGGTCGGCATTCCAGGTGTATTCAGCGTAACGGGCGGTCTTCTCGGCGACATCGCGGCCGCAGACGTCTGCGATGAACCCGAGCGCCATATCGGTTCCGGCGGAGACCCCCGACGATACGTACAGATTGCCATCGACGGTCCAGCGAGCATTGCGCTCCCAGTTGACCGCGGGGAACAGCTCCTCCGCCTTGCCCATGCGCGCCTTGTATGTCGTGGCACGACGGCCATCGAATACGCCGGCTTTCGCGTAGAGGAACGCGCCGTTGCAAACCGACAGTACGAACTTGGCCTGATTGGCAAGTTCTGCCAGTCGCTTGATGAATACCTCGTTCTCCAGCATGTCGTACACGCCCATGCCGCCGGGAACCAGCAGGACCTCAGGCGCTCCGATGACGCTGAGCGGCTGGGTCTCAACGGGGACGCCCTGATTGCTCGTCACGATGCCACCTTCCAGGGAATAGAACGCGATTTGGAATTCCCCCGAAGCACCGAGCATCTCAACCGGCCCGAACACATCGAGCGTCTCGAACCCATCAAACAGTACGGCGGTTACGTTCATGAAAGCCCCTCCTCGCCTGACAAGACACCCTTAAGCGATTATTCCAAAACAATCGTCAGTTCACTATACTAGAAAGAGAACGGACGGTCACTCTATTCAAGTGAGCCAAAAGGGAGTCTCCCTTTTGGCTCATAAATGGGAGCAAGCATGGCAAAAGACACGAAGCAACGCATACTCGACGAAGCGCTCGTGATGTTCGCCGAGCAAGGATTCGACGGAACGAGCATGCGCGAGCTCGCTGAAACGCTCGGGCTGGGCAAATCAGCTCTGTACAAGCACTACACCAGCAAAGATGACATTTGGAATGCGATGATCAGCGAGCTCGAGGCGCGCTACTCGCAAGGTATCGGCTCCGACGACAACCTTCCGCCCATTCCCGATTCATGCGACGAGCTCATCGAGATGTCGATGAAGATGATCCGCTTCACCATGCGCGACGAGAAGATCATCCTCACGCGTAAGCTTTTGCTGATGGAGCAATTCCGCGACGAACGCGCCAAGAAACTCGCTTCCGAGCACTTCCTCGACAGGCTCGAGCGCATCTTCGCCTACGTGTTCCAGGGAATGATGGAAAAGGGCCTTATCAAAGAAGACGACCCGCGTATGCTCGCGTTCGCGTACACCGCGCCTGTGTCCGCGCTCATCATGCAGCGCGACCGCTATCCGGAAACGGACAGGAAAGTCATGGCCCGCATTCGCAAGTTCGTCACCTATTTCGTCGAAGAGCACAAGGTTTAAGCCCCAATGGGGGTGCCCCTTTGAGACATGCATACTATGATGCCCTCAGTTGGGGAAATGGTTCCCCGCGCGAGACTCCAAAAGGGGATGTCTTTTTGGACCTTGTCCTGTAGCGCACGACTAACTGAATAGGCACGACTAAGGCGCACTGCGCTTGGTTTGTTGCGCATCATCGCCACACGCTACAGATAGGACAAGGAAATGGAATTCCCTCTTACCAATCGTTTCGATACCGACATCGTGCGCTCCAGAATCATGGGGCCGAACACCCTCAAGCTCACCGAGGAGCTCATGGCCGACGCGGGCATCCCTCGTGGCTTCGTCGTGCTCGACTTGGGCAGCGGCTCGGGCATCAGCTCGGCAATGCTCGCGCGCGAATACGGCCTGACCGCCTATGCTGCCGACCTGTGGAGCGACCCATCCGAGAATATGCGCTTCTTCGAGTCGTTGGGATTGACAAACCACCAGATCATCCCCGTGAAGGCAGACGCCGCGCAACTGCCGTTCGCGCACGGCTTCTTCGACGCCGTGGTGTGCGTCGACTCTTACAACTACTACGGGCGCGACCCCGAGTACTTGGGCAATTGCCTGCTCCCCTTCGTGAAAAGTGAAGGACGGATCTACTTGGCCATTCCCGGCATGAGGAAAGACTGCCACGATAACCCGCCTGCATGCCTGCGAGTTTCGTGGACGGCCGAGCAACTCGACTACATCCACGACATGAACTGGTGGCGAAACATGATTTCGCAAACACCTGGGGTGGAAATCGTATCCATGTGCGAGATGGAATGCACCCGCGAAGCATGGGCTGACTGGATTGCCTGCGACAACGAGTACGCAATCGGAGACCGCGCCGCTGTCGAGGCCGGCGCGCTCGACTACCTGAACACGATCTCCGTCGTGCTTCATAAGGCGTAAAGCTATCCGGGGAGTAAGGAGGCCGGCCTTCTTACTCCCCACACCATTTCGGTCACGCGTTTTAATTCAAATTGCACAAAAATCGCTCTATTAGGTGAATTGAGAGACTGATGGGCTCCGTAACCAGGCGGGCGTCCGATAGTCACCTGCTACAATGCGGTCTTCCGCTCGAAAAGAGCTACAAATCGCTTCTAAAATTCACCTAATAGAGCGATTTTTGTGCAATTCGGTTCCGATTTACTGACTGAGACGAAAACTAGCTACGAGAACCTCGGCAGAGGCCCGAGGTGGCGTACCACTGCTTGCGGGCTTCGATAACGGAAGAGAGCTCGGCTTTCTGCTCGGGCGTGAAGTCCTCGCGCGCCTCGACATCGCGGATCAGGTGGTCGAGCATTTCCGCCGCTCCCTCCAGGTCAGGCGCAGGGCAGCAAGGGCGCACGAAGAAGCGCACCCAATACTTGTCGCTTTGCATCGCCTCGACGAGCTCGTTGAAATCAGAATCGTTTGCGCGGTCTTCGATCTTGCATGCTTCCATGGCAGCTCCTCCCTGCTTCCATGATACGCGATTGAACTCGCAACGCGCTACTCGCACAAGGGACACTGCAAGACGAACGCCTTGGTGAAACGGCCGTAAGGCTGCGATATGCTCAGCGAGAAGCCGTGCATGTCGGCCACGCGTTTGCAGATGGAAAGGCCCAGGCCGCTGCCGCCCTTCGCGTGAGTGCGCGCCGCGTCACCCTGTGCGAACGGCTGGAACAGGTCGTCGGGGTTGCCCGTAATCGGCACGCCCGTGTCGGCCACCATGACGAACGCCGTCGCCGCCTGGCGCACGAGCAAGACGGAAACCTCCGTTCCAACTGGGCTGTGCTTGATCGCATTGACGATGAGGTTGGCCACCACGCGCGACAGCTGAACCTCATCGGCGAAGACGGCGCATCGCTCCTCGGAAATGCAGGTCGTAAGGCGCATGCCCGCCTCTTCGGCGTCGGTGTACGCCGTCGCAGCCTCGCGCAGCACCAGCTGCGACAGGTCAATCACCGAGCGGTCGAGTTCGAACGAGCCGCTCCCCAGCTTCGTGTAATCGAACACGGCGTTCACGAGCGTGCCCATCTTGTCGGACTTGTCGCAGATCGACTGCAGGTACTCGGCTCGCTGGGCCTCGTCTTTCACCAGGCCGTCGGCGAGCGCATGCGACATGCCGGAAATCGCCATAATCGGCGTGCGCAGATCGTGGGCGATGTCGGTGACGAACTGGCTGCGCTGCTGCTCTATCTGCGCGAGTTCGCGCTCGCGTTGCTCTTGCAGGGCGCGCACCTTCCCCACCACCATCGAGGAGAACACGAGCGCGCCGATGACGATGGGGACGGCCAGCAACAGCAGCATGCCGACCACGAGCCCGATGACCGCCGAGCGCGAGGCGAACCCAGTTACGGTCACGAACCCCGACCCGAACATCCCCCGCACGAACGAGAACGCCCATTGCAGAAGCGATAAAACCGACGTGGTCTCGAGCGGGCCGCCCGCATAATCGGAGGCAAGACCCTGCAGCAGCGGCAAGAACGTCACGCTTTCGAGCCACGCAACGGCTGACTCCACCACGATGACAGCCAGAAGCACTGCAATGAAGCGGCTGATCAGGTAGAACACCAGGTTGTTCTTGCCACGCGCTGTGGCAAGCTCCTCGATGCCCCCGGCTGTCGCCTGGCGGATGTCTTTCCAGCTCAGCCGCATTTACTTTTCCAATCGGTAGCCGAGGCCGCGGATGGTCCTGATGTAGGCCTGCGAATCGTCGCCGAGCTTCGCGCGCAGCTTGCTCATGCACACCATGACGCTGTTCTCCGCCGCGATGTACTCCTCGTCCCAGCCAGCTTCGTAAATCTGCTGCTTGGTGAACACGCGGCCAGGGTGCTCCATCAGCAGGGACATGATGCGGTATTCGGCAGACGTCAGCGCAATGGGCTGCCCAGCGCGGGAAAGGGTGCACGCCTCGCGGTCGAGCTCGAGGTCGCGGCATGTCAGCGTGGCCGACGGCCGCTTGCCCTGGGGCACCGCGCCTTTCGCGCGGCGGATGTTCGTGTTGACGCGCGCCACCGCCTCGAGCGGGTTGAACGGCTTCACCAGGTAGTCGTCGGCACCGAGGTTCAGCCCGATGATCTTCTCGGAATCCTGTCCCTTGGCCGACACCACGATGACGGGCACGTCGTTGTCCTCGCGCACGCGCTTGAGCACCTGGTAGCCGTCAAGCTCGGGCATCATGATGTCGAGCAGGCACAGGTCGATGTCCTGCGTTTCCAGAACGCGCAGCGCCTCGGCGCCGTCAGCCGCCTCGACCACGTCGTATCCGGCGTCTTCCAGGTACAGCGCAAGCACGCTGCGAATGTCTTTCTCATCGTCCGCAACGAGGATCCGATACGCCACGGGATTTCCTTTCTCGATGTGCCGGCCTGACCAGGCAACGTCGACACATTGGTGCGCCTGCGACGGCTGGCATCGCAGGCGCGTTTACTCAATTGTGTCAGAAACTACGCTTCAGGGGAATCGCCGGCATCGCCGTTTTCCTTGGTTTCGGGAAGCTCCTCGGTCGCATCGACCATGCTTGCGGGCTGCGCGTCGGCAATGCTCTCGGTTTTCGAATCGGCAATGCTCGCGGTTTGCGCATCGGCCGCTGCGAACGGCGGGACAGGCGGCTGCGACTCGGAGACGATGACCGGCATCGTTGCAACCGGCGCGGTCGCAGCAGCCGTCGGGACAACGGGAGCCGTCGGAACCGGCTGGCCCTGGCCGGGCATCGGCTGCGTCTCGGTCGGCTCGGGCAGACCGTACGCCAGCTTTTCGTACAGGGCCGCGTTGGTCTGCACCTGGTACGGGGTCACGTAGAACACGCCCAGGATGCCCAGCGTCAGCGCCGACAGGATGTTCCAGCCGAGGAAGGACAGGTCAAGCACAAACGCATTCCACTTCTGGCCGTCCATCAGGCGCTTGCTCTCGGCGAACGCGCGGTCCTTCGTCATGGTCGGGTCATCGGCCAGCAGGTACGGGATCATGCGGTACTGATACGCCTTGTAAATGCCCGGGACGATGAGCAGCAGCGACCACAGGAAGATGAACAGCGAGCGCAGGAACAGGGTCTTCACCGTTTCCTTGTAGTTGTTGTCGTAACCGAACGCCACTTCCTTCACCTCGGAGGGCTGGTTCAGGTTGCGGATGAAGAACCGCTGTGCGCCAACCTCGAGCGGGCTGAGCACGAACACGTACAGGGCGATAGCGATTGCCGCCGCGACCAGCATGACCAGCAGCACGGAGATGCCGACGAGCGCCATGTGCGGACCGAAGAGCCACGGGTTAAAGACGATGTCCTCGTCAGCGACATCGATGTCGTCGAACGCATCGCGCAAATCCTCGAGGTCGTCAGCGTCCATGTTGACGTGCACCTTGCCGCCGTCGTGATCGTCGACGTCGACTTTCACCTTGCCGTCGTGAATCTCGACGTTCACGTTGTCAGGCGAATACGACGATGTCGTCGCTGCCGACGGGGCCATCGTCGCAGGAACGCTCGACGACGAGAAAGCGCCCATGCCCCCGACCACCGCCATGAGAATCAGCGCCACCAGCACCGACTTCCAATAGTTTGCCTTGAACGAGACTTTCGCCTTGTCCTTCAATTCTTTGCGGGTCCACATCATTTCCTCCAAACAGTCGCGCCCGATTAACTGATACCAGGCTACGGCGCGAACCTTTCGCGAACCTATAGCCGAACCTTTCCGTTTCCTTAAAGATCCGAAGCACTTCACGGAAGAACAAATAGAAGCGCCGCTCGCATGGAGCAGCGCTTCCTCGTAGACGCATGTGAAGGCGTCGTATTACTTCTTCAGGATGCCGGGCAGCGCGTCCCATTCCTCCTGGAACAGGGCCGGGTCCATCAGCTTCAGGTCGTCGGCGACCTTCGGCGTGAAGCCCATGTGGGCCAGGACGTCCTTTTCCAGGTCGACGCCCGGCGCAATTTCCACTACGGTCATCTCGCCGTCGATCAACTCGAGCACGCAGCGCTCGGTGACGTAGAGGATCGTCTGGTTGGCGCCGGCGTTCTTGCCCGAGAACGTGATCTGCTGCACGGAGTCCACGAGCTTCTCAGCCGTGCCCTCCTCGACGATGTTGAGCTTGCCGTCCTCGACGCGGATGTCGCCCTTGGCCATGAACGTGCCTGCGAACACGACCTTCTTGGCGGACTGAGTGATGTCGATGAAGCCACCGGGGCCGGACAGGCGGTTGCCGAACTTCGAGACGTTCACGTTGCCGTCCTTGTCGGCTTCGGCCAGGCCCAGCACCGTGATGTCGAGGCCGCCGCCGTCGATGAAGTCGAACATCGAGTTGTGCGAGATGATGGCCTCGGCGTTGTAGTTGCTGCCGAAGTTGGGAAGCGCCGCGGGAACGCCGCCGATGCCGCCGGCCTCGGCAGTGATGGTGATGTCCTCAGAGCAGCCGCACTCGGCGACCACCGACGCGACGTCGGCGGGGATGCCCACGCCCAGGTTCGCAATGGCGCCGGGGATCATCTCCATCGCGCAGCGGCGGCAGATGACCTTGCGCGGCGACAGGTCGAGCACGGGCAGCTGGTCGAGCGGCTTGCGAATCTGGCCGCTAAACGCCGGCTCGAAGTAGACGCCCTCGGTCTGCCAGCAGCAGTCCTGCTCGGTTGCCTGCACGACGTAGTCGACCATGATGCCGGGGATGGCCACGTCCTTGGGGTTGAGCGTGTTCTTCTGCGCGAGGTACTCGACCTGCACGATGACGATGCCGCCCGAGTTCTTCGCGGCGCTCGCCACGGCCAGGCCCTCGTTCATGACGGACTCGTGCGAAAACGAGATGTTGCCGTTCTCGTCAGCAACCGTGCCGCGAAGCAGGGCCACGTCCAGCGGGAACGACTTGTAGAACAGGTACTCCTCGCCCTGGAACTCGATGAGCTCGCAGCAGTCCTCGGTCGTCTCGGGGTTCATGCGGCCGCCCTCGACGCGGGGGTCGACGAACGTGCCCAGGCCCACCTTCGTGATGAGGCCGGGGCGCCCGGCGGCGATCTCGCGCCAGAGGTTCACGATGACGCCTTGCGGCAGGCAGTGGCACTTGATCTTGCCCTCCTGCACGAGCGCGTTCAGCGTGAAGGCGGAGCCGATGTGCGCGCCCGACCACTGGGTGACCAGCCCCGGGCCGGCCTCGCCGAGCACGGTGACGCCGCGGTACTTCCAGTCGCCCATGGCGCAGCCCTGCTTCAGGTTGATGTTGCACGGGTGCCCCGTCTCCTTGAAGCTGTCGCGCATGGCGCGGCCGACCTCCTCGGCCCAACCGGAAAGGCCCATTCCCGCCAAGCCGACCGTCGCGCCGTCGGGAATGAGCTTCGCCGCCTCAGCAGCTGTGATGAACTTCGCCATGATTCACTCCTGTCTTGGAAGGAATGAGTAGCAGGACGTTCCTGCGACTCATTTTCACAATGGATACGAACTCGTCGCGGTCTCAAAAATGAGTCGCAGGAACGTCCTGCTACTCATTCCTGTGACTCATTTTCGAGCGGTTACGAGCGTGCGTACTTCTTGGCAAGCTGACGGCCGGCGATGTAAACCATGATCTCGTCGGTGCCGCCGGCGATTTGCATGCCGCGCAAGTCGACCCAGATGCGGCCGAGGCGCGTCTCGGTGGTGTAGCCCAAGCCGCCGTAAATCTGCATGGCATCGGAGGCGACCTCGACGCACGCCTTCGCGACGTAGTACTTCAGAAGCGCCGAGTCGATGCGCACGGACTCGCCGTTGTCCATCTTCCACAGCGTCTTGTACAGCATGTTGCGGGAGTTCTGCAGCTTGGTCTCCATCTCGACCAGCTTCAGCTGGATGAGCTGGTAATCGGCGATGGGGCGGCCGAACGTCTGGCGCTCGCTGACATAGGCGGCGGCATCGTCCATGGCGGCCTGCGCCGTGCCGATGCACTGCGCCACAATCAGGCAGCGCTCGGTCTCGAAGTTCTTCATGAGGTTGAAGAAGCCCTTGCCGGGCTCGCCGATGCGCATATCCTCGGTGAGCACGACGTCGTCGAAGTACATCTCGCAGAACGCGGCGACCTGGTTGCCGATCTTGTGCAGCGAGGCAGTGGACAGGCCGGGCGCGTCCTTCGGGACGACCCACATCGACATGTTGCGGTTATCACGCGCGGGGTCCTCGTCCTTGGCGATGACGAGCACGTTCGGGAAGTACTCGCCCTGCGTGACCCACGTCTTCTGACCGGAAAGCAGGTAGGTGCCGTCGGCCTGCTTGCGCGTGACGCACGTCATGGCCTGGTTGTCGGACCCGGCGCCGGGCTCGGAGAAGCCCAGCGAGAAGATGGGTAGGCCGGTTTCCATGTAGCTGGCCATGGCCTCGTTGATCTGATCGTCGGACGCACCGAAGTCGATGAAGTCGCGCATGGCCAGCGCATTGTTCAGCGTCGGCAGCATGCAGCCCGAATAGTGCGCGAACTCCTCGGTCAGAATGCCCAAGGTGACCAGGTCCGTGTCGACGCCCTCGTACTTCTCGGGAATGCCCATCAGGCCGAAGCCGTTTTCCATCCACGCAGACAGCAGCTCCTCGCTCATCTGGTGTTTCTCGTACATCTCGCGGATTTGCTCTTCGCTGGTGTAGCGCTCGCAGAATTCCTTGATGCTGTCGACGAGCAGCTCTTGCTCATCGGTGAAACGGAAGTCCATTACGCACCCTTTCTCGTGTGGCTCACAAGCTGAACGTGGATGATTTCATCCCGAGAAAAGCATACCCGAACGGGCTTTTCCGCCTGCCGCGGCATCTAGGCACAATTAGAAAGTGACTAGTGGCAGCGCGGGCATGAAAGGCGGCGGAGCAGGGAGAAACGAACCCCCTGCCCCGCCTGTTCCATCGTCGTCCTTTAACCGTGCTACTGCACCGGCGTGGAGACGGCCACGTCGATCATGCGCTTCACGCGGCCGAGCGAGGCGTTGGCCGGGTAGAAGCAGCCCGGGGACAGGATGAAGCCCGTGCCGCCGATCTCGTCGATGACCTGCTTGCATTCCTCGTCCCAATCGATGTCGGAACCGTGAACCGCGTTCCACGGGGTCACCGCGCCCATGAGCGCGACCTGGTCGCCGTACTGCTCCTTCGTGGAGGCCAGGCTGTCGCAGCCGAACGCCGGGTGGAAGAACGAGATGGCCTTCGGGTTGACGGCTTCGATCTGCAGGTCGAAGTACGCGCCGGACTGGCAGCTGTGCACCATGTTGATGCCGCCCGCATCGGCCACGCGCTTGGCGAGGCGCGCGATGCTGTCGAACTCGATGGCGCGCCACTGGTCGCGCGTCATGTTCGACGAGCCCGCGAAGTACGTGTCCCACATGATGCCGTCGACGCCGGTCTCCATGAGCATGTCGACGAACTGCTCGAGCGTGGTCGCCACGTTCTCGACCGCCGTGCGGATTTCCCCGGCATGGCCCGAGAAGTCGCGGCGGATCTTGCGCTGGCCGCGCATGAGCGACAGCGTGGACAGCGGGCCCATGACGTACACGAACACGGGCTTGTCGTCCTTAAGCTCGTCGACCACGATCTTGCAGGCGTCGCGCATCATGACCATGCGCTCGCTCTGCATTGCGTCGACCGGCTGGATGTTGCCGTAGTCGTCTGCGGTCGGCACGAGGCGGCGCGTTCCGTCGGGACGGCTCGGGTTGTTGCGGTTCTGCACGACCGGCAGGCCCCAAGCGCTCGCCTCGACCGTGAAGTCGACGGTGACGAGCACGCAATCTTCCTCGGGGAACATCTTGGCCATCTCGATGTAGCCCTTCGCGATGAGCTCGGCGCTCGACGCCCACTCGGGGAACGTCGCGCCCGTGAGGATGCGGTTCGTGCCCGCCACGAACGGATGCACCGGCACGCGATCGACCGGCTCGTGGTTGAGCGCGGCGAAGAAGCGCTCACGGGAGGTCATGGTGGCAGGCGCCGGCTTGGAGGCTTCGGCGGCGGCCTTCGTCTCCTCGTTCACGGCGTTGCCGTAGAAGTGGTCGACTGCCGAGAAGAACGCGTCGATGTTCTCCCACGGCGTCAGCTGCGGGATGTCGCAACCGCTCGAGATGATGAAGTTCGGGTATTGCGAGCACGCCTCGAGCAGGTCGATGGTGGCGCCGTACACGCTTTCCGGCGTGCCGTGGCAGAACTGCGCCGCCGGGTCGACGTTGCCGAAGCACAGCACGTCGGCGGGGATGTGCGGCATCATCTCGGCCATGTCGATGGCGTTGCCCAGGTGGAAGCCGGCGGCACCCGTCTCGACGATGCTGTCGATGGTGTTCTTCACGCTGGAGCCGCAGTTGTGCACGATGACGATGAACTCGTCGTCCTGGCACTCGTCGACGATGCGCTTCACGTACGGGTTCGAGAACTCCTCGGTCAGGTCGGGCGAGAGCAGGCCCGCCAGCGGCTCGGCCATCAACACGCCGTCGGCGCCTGCGGCCTTGAACTCCTTGGTGTACTCGATGATGAAGTCGGTCACCTTGTCCAGCACGGCGTGCACCAGTTCGGGCTCGTCGTAGCACAGGAACATGACCTCGTTGACGTCCATGAGGCGTCCGGCCAGCGAGAATGGGCCGATATTGCCCGCGATCACTGGTTTGTCATGAATCTGATCGGCTATGAGCCGGACGCCTTCAATGCACACCCCCGTGCGGCCTTCGCGCGGATTGGGGGTTTCGAGGAGGTCGACGTTGCTGTCTTCGTCGATGATGGAGCCGACGACCGTCGGCACCTCGTTGTCGCTGTAGCGGATGTCGCTGCCGAATGCCTCGGCCTCGACCGACAGGTCCATGAACGCTAAAACGGCGGCCATGTCGGTGTGGTCGTGGATGTACTTCATGGCACTGGCCTGCAGCTCGGGCGAGTAGATGAGCTCCTTGGTGGTGATGCCCATCATCTCGGCGGCGGGGAATGTGAGAACGGGCATCGCCTTCTTCACCGGCGCGTCGATCTGGTCTTTCACCCATTGCTTCATGTCCATTTGAAACTACCCTCTTTCAGAAAAGCGCGTTTTCGGGCCGGGGACCTGCTAGGTGGGGATCAAGCCCCCAGCCACAAGTACAAGAACCATGGTAGTCAACGGGATTTTGCGGTCATTGTGCCGAGCACAAGGTTTGCGAAATGGCTTATTGGGCGGTTTGCATAAGGGCCGCTTCGCGCAGCCGGAACGCGAGCAGCAAGTCAGCGCGCATCTGCGGGTCGTCCGTGTTGATGCCGAACTGCTCCTCGATGCGGCCGATGCGGTACCCCACGTTGTTGCGGTGCATGTGCAGCTGCTCGGCCACGGTGGACGTGCGGCGCTCGTACATGAGGTACGCGTACAGGAACTCGTAATTATTCGTGTGCGCGCTTTCGTCTTGGCGCGCGATGGCGTTGATGATCGTGCCGGCATACGTGAAGTCGAGCAGGTCGAGCGCACGGTCGGAAAGCTGGTCGACGAGGAAGTCGACGCTGTAGCGGTCGAACGAGAAGATGCGCGGCCAGCTGTTGGCGGACTCCCCTTCTTTCTGCAACGCGCTGCGCTTGCTGAGCGCATATGCCGCGCGCGCTTGCGAGAACGCCTTGGCGGCTTGCGAGAGCCCGGTGAACTTGGAGCTGCGGCCGCATGTCAGCTCGTAGCGCGTGAGCAGGCCGTTCAGGCGCGCGGAGACGGTCTGGCGGGCATGCGGGCACGACTTAGGATGGCAGCGGTGCACGCACGTGTCGCTGACGCAGTTGAAGCACAGCACCACGACCGCGTCGTCTATCATGAGCGTCTTGGCGGGCGCCACGGAAAGCGACACATCGGACAGCAGGCGCGACGCAGGGACCGAATCCTTGCTCGTCTCGATGTAGAACAGGCAGAAACGGCCGGCGGCGGGAATGCCGACGTACTGGCTGCGGTCCTCGACGGCATCATCGCTCAGCGCACCGGCGAGCAAGTCCTTCAAGAACGTGTCGACCATGCTGCCCGCGGGCTTGTCGTCGGGGTAATCGCGCAGCGCGAAGAACTCCACCCTGTCGGTGAACATGGTGAAGATATCCGAGATGAAGCCCAGGTCGTCGGTGACGTTGCACATCATGACCGAGATGATGGAGAACGCCGAGCGCGCCTTGAACGACCGTGCGATCGTCGTGTACTTGCAGATGGTGCGCGTGTCGTTGACGATGAGCCCATCGTCTTCCGACCACGACTTGAAGCGCTTGTTCAGCTTGAACTTGCGGATGTTGGCCTCGGTGTGGTACCCGTGCTCGATGAGCTCGACGGTGATGGGGTCGTCGCAGGGCACGTTCTTCGTGTACGCGAGCAGCTTCAACGCCGGGTCGAGCACCACCACGTTGTTTCGCAGGAACGGCTCGCTGATGTCGACCAGCTCCTGCAGCGTGCCACCTGAAAGGCGCAGCATGTCCATGTTGTGCTCCCACGCGCCGTACCTGCGCGCGATGTCGAGCAGTGCGTCGAACACGACCGAAGCCGACTCGCCGCCCAGCACCGAGATGACGGCGCCCTCGGCGGGCTCTTCGGCATCGGGGTCGACGAACACGGAATAGCACCCCGCCTGATGGGCGGCCATGACGTCTTGCTCGTTGTCGCAGATGTAAAGCGTGGCAGGACCGTCGGCGGTGGCGGCGTTCAGGTAATGGCGCACCTCGCCGAGCGCAGGGTTGCCCTCATGCGTCCGCACCACCTGGCCGAACGGCTCAAGTTCGTGTTCGAGGATGTTCAACGTGAAGCTCAGGGCACCGCTCCTAGTACGTTAGCCGTACCGATATTCTACCCCCATAGTCGGCCCAGGGAACTCCCATTTCTTCACGATGGTGTCGCCGCAGATGATGCGGCACGTGCCGCATTCCAGGCAGCCAGCGTAGTCGAAGCACTTGCGGCCGTCCTCGTCGCGCTTGTACAGCGCGGCAGGACACACGCGGACGAGCTTGTCGAACTCCGCGTCGTCAGGATCGTCGACGAGCTCGATATGCGCGTTTTCCTCGTCGACCTCGTACTTGTTCAGCGCCAAGTACTCGTCGACGTTCACGGTGATGTTCATCTGACTCATAGGGCCTTCATCGCTCCCCTCACGTCGCGTGCGATGTTCATGATGCCGACCTTCTTCACATGCGGCATGACCTTCTTCTTCAGTGGCGTGACGGGACTGCCGTCGACGACGAACATCTCGTTCATGATGTCGCGCACCATCTCCGGGTACCCGCTGAACATGCGGTCGAAGTTCTCGAGGAACGCCGGCTCGCCCTGGTATTGGCGGAAGTCCTTCATGACGAACGAGTTTTCCAGGTCCTCGACGTAACCCTGCAACGCGGCCTTCGACGTGTCGCCCACCTCGAGCGCCACGGCTGCATGGCGGCCGGCCATCTGGCCGGCGGCGACGGCGTAGTCCATGCCGCGGACCATATAACCAAGGTTGATGCACATCATGGCGCTGTCGCCTGCCAGCATGACGCCGTCGTTCACAAGCTGCGGCATGATGTTCAGGCCGCCCTCGGGAACCATGTGGCCCGAGTGTTCCATGACCTTGGCGCCGCGGATGAGCGGGGCAACTGCAGGATGGTTCTTCAGGTCCTCGAGCATCTGGTACACGGGCACGCCGCCGTTGGCGCATGCCTCGATGCCCGCCACGACGCCCAAGCTGATGGATTCCTTGTTGGTGTACATGAACCCGCCGCCAAACGTGCCGTGGGTCGCGTCGCCGGCGAACAGCCATGCCGCGCCCTCGTCGTCGGAGTTCGCGAGGATGCGGTCCGTGATGGTGCCGGCGGGAAGATCGAACACTTCCTTGACGCTGACGGCCATCTGCGACGCGGGCGGCTTCTCGTAACCGACCGCCTCTTTGGCGAGCAGCGAGTTCGCGCCGTCAGCAAGGATGACAATGTCGGCCGTGATCTCGTCTTCGCCCGCGCGCACGCCGCAAACCTTGCCGGTTTCGTCCTTCAGCAGGCCTTCGACCGGAATGCCGTAGATCATCTCGGCACCGGCCTCTTCGGCCTTCTCGGCAAGCCACGCGTCGAACGTCGCATGCAGCACCGAGTAGCTGGCCTGCTCGGGCTTGGACATCTCGCCGGACGAGAAATCGATCGTGAAGTTGGCGTCGGGCGCCATGAGCGAGATGCGCTCGTGCACGATCTTGCGCTCGAAAGGCGCTTCGGCGAGCTCTTCATCGGTGAACACGTTGCGCAGCGAGTGCACGTAGATGCGCCCGCCAGTCATGTTCTTAGCACCGGCGAAGTTGCCGCGCTCGACAACGAGCACCGACTTGCCCAGCTTCGCGAGCTCGTACGCTGCAACCGAGCCGGCCAAGCCAGCGCCGACGACGATTACCTCGAAATCAGATTCAGACACGGTACAGCCAACCTTTCGCTATTACAGGGCCGCGGTCAGAGCGGGCAGGATGGTCTTCAAATCGCCCACCAGTCCGTAGTCGCACTGCTTGAAGATGGGGGCGTTCTTATCCTTGTTGATGGCGAACACGATGTCGGCCGTCTTCACGCCCACCATATGCTGCATCTGGCCGGAGATACCGAGGCCGACGTACACCTTCGGCGACAGCATGAGGCCGGACACGCCGATGTAGGTCTCGGTGGGCATCCAGTTCACGCCTTCGGCGAGCGGACGCGAGCAGCCAAGGCCCGCGCCGATTTTGTCGCAGAACGCGCGCGCCAGATCGAGGTCGGCCTCTTCGGCGAAACCGCGGCCGGCAGCCACAACCACCTCGGACTTGGTCAGGTCGACGCCGCTCTTCTCGATCGGCGTGAAGGAGACGAGCTTCACCGCGTTGGCCGGCTCCACCCAGGCAAGCTCCTCGGCGGCACCGTTCGAGCCGCTCGGCTGCGCGTCGCCAAACGCGTTCGCGCCGACCGTGTAGAACGCGCATGGCGTCTCGGCATGGCGCTTGATCTGGCCGATGCCGCCGAAGTACATGGCCGTTGCGCCATCGGCCTCGATGGCCATGGCGTCGGTGATGACGGATGCGCCCGCAGCGGCGGCGAGCTTGCCCACGACCGACTTCACGTGGCGCGTCGGCTCGGCGAGCACGATGTCGGCGCCTTCGACAACCGGGGCCAACGTGACGTTGGCGTCATCGGCCACCGCAGAGGTGGGGATGGCGACATGATAAGCGGCGTCGGCGATGCCCGCAGGCACGCCCTCGTCGCCTATCACGGCCACGGCGACCTCATCGGCCAATGCACGGGCCCCAGCTGCCAAAGCGCTGGCCGCATCTGCATGTTCAGCGATAACGAATGCTTTCATGGTTTCCGTCCCTTTCCTTTACAGCGCGGCCTTTATCGCTGCGACGAAAGCGTCGATTGCGCCGTCGTCAGCTGCATCCTTCACATCGAGCTTGCGCTCGGCGGCCTCGGGGGCCTTCACGTCGACCGTCGTCACGGCGGCTGCTGCGACGGAACCGGCCGCGGCGATGTCCATGGGCTTCTTGCCAGCCTGCAGGATGTCCTTCATGCCCGGGATGCGCGGCAGCGCCACGTCGGGCGAGACGGCCAGCACGCAGGGCGTGGGCACCTCGACGACCTCGACGACGTCTTCGAGCTTGCGCTCGGCGGTGATGGAAGCGCCGTTGGCCTCGATCTTCACCACGCCGTTCACGCTCGGCACGCCGAGGGCGTATGCGAGCTGCACGTCGACCTGCTGTGCGTAGTTGTCGGCAGAGCCGTCGCCGCACACGACCACGTCAAAGCCGATGGCCTTGATCTTCTCGGCAAGGCATGCGGCCGTCGCATGGGCGTCGAGGTCGGCCGCGGCATCGTCGGCGATCATGAACAGCTGGTCGGCACCGCGCGCCAGGATGTTCTTCTTGAGTTTCGAGTCGTCGATGGCGGAACCGCCGACGGTGACCACGCTGACCGTGGAATCGCCCGCTGCTGCGGCAAGCTGGGCCGCCGCCTCGATGGCGTTCAGGTCGTACGCAGAAATGGCCTGATGAGCCTTGGACATGTCGAGCGCACCACCGACGGTGACTTGAATGTCCTGGTCATCGGGGACAACTTTTACGGCAACGACGATGTTCATCTGAGCCCCTTTCACATTAGTCGTTGATATGCCAATCCTTGGCATATCCCACACTACAGAAAGCGGACTTAAAACGGACTAGACATTTTCTCCTTGTGCCTAGTCCGCGGCGTCGAGCACGCCCTCAGATGGCTCAAAGCGCATCGAGCTCGATAATCGTTCGAACGTAGATTTTCGTCGCTTGCTCGAGGTGCAGCAGGCCCACCGCCTCATTGGCCTCATGCCCAGAACCCGTGCGCGGGGGAAACACCCCGTCGAACTGGCGCCCTGGCCCAAACCCCAATGCGCCGGGAATCCATCGCGCATGCGTAGCGCCCCCCATCGAATAGGGGCGCAACTCGCTTTGCAGCTCCTCGTTCACAATGTTCGTGAGCCGCTGCACCAACGCGCTGTCTTTGGAGACGTCACGTGCGGGGCTTTCCAACACCGAATCGATTTCGAAACCCGCATCGCCCATCGATTTGGCAAACGTCTCGCGGACCCATCCCCCATCGCTCGCGGCGGGATACCTCACGTTCACCAGCACGCGAAGGACGCCGTTTTCATAACGCGCAACGGTCGGCACGCAGGTGGTCGATCCGAGGAAATCGTCTTGCAGGGCAATTCCCAAACCTTGCCCATCGTGCGTCGCGAACAGGCTGGACAAGGCGGCGAACGTATCGCGAGAAACCGTCGAAAGGGATTCGTCGGCCGCAAGCTCGCCTGCAAGTTTCACAAGCGCGTTTTCCGAACCCTCGGGAAACGCGGCGTGCGCGGCGCGCCCCACGGCCCTGTGGCGCACAGGGCATTCGCGTTGATTGTCGGCACCCTTTCGCTGCATGACCTCGGCGAAGGCAACAGCGGGAATCGCATTTGCCGCTTCGCCGGCATCCAAGCTGAGCAGCGCCGGATCATCGAGCCGGCGTGAGACATGCGCCTCGAGTATCCCCTTTTCAGCCACGCACACGGGAAACGAGCAGTCGGAAACCAAATTGAACCGGGCAGGTCCGATGTGCTCGACGATCCACTTCGCATCATCCATGCCGACTTCTTCGTCAAACCCGCCGAACAGCGTTACGTCATGATTGAGCTGCACCCCTTGTTCTGCGAGGAAGCGCAGGGCAAGCAAGACGCTTGCAAACGGACCCTTGTTGTCCGTAGAGCCCCGACCGTAAATCCACCCATCTTTCTCGTACGGCTCGAACGGAGGATGGTCCCATCCCTCGGAACCCGCCGGAACGACATCCAGATGGGAATAGAACGCAATGCGCGGGCGCTCAGGGGACTCGTCGTGCCCCGCCTCGCCCGCAGACGAGCGGTACGTCGCGGATATCGCGAAGTAATCGTGGTTCTGCCAAGCCAGGCCGCAGCCTTCCACGATTTCCCGCGAGGCATCCGCCAAGCGGGCGCACGCAACCCCAAACGGATAACGCGAATCGGCATGGAGCCCCGTGCTTACACTCGGATAGCGGACGAGTTCTTGCACGAGATTCACCAGATCGCCTTCGTGGGCGTCTATCCAATGGTCGAGCGATGGCTCGACCTCGCTCCAATTCGCGAGCATGTCGTCTCCCTTCGAAAAGGGGGAGGCCGTTCACCTCCCCCTCGCTTCATCGTCTTTTCTTCTGCGCCGTCTAAACGACGTATCGCGATCAGGCGCCCAGCTCGTTGACTTTCGACGTGAGCTCGTCAGCTCGACGGTCGATTTCAGACAGGATGTCAGAGGGCAATTCGACCTCGCTCCCCCGCACGACGCCGGCCACATGGCTCTCTCGGCGGATTCCCACGATCGGGTTCACGCCCTTGTTCACATCGTAGGCGATTGCGAGCTCTGCAAGCGTCAGCCCCAACGGGGCTGCGACCTCGCGGGCGAGCGCGTCAGCATAATCGACGGCCAAGTCAAGCGACTGCGCCGATGCCCAGATGTTGCCAGGCGCATTAGAACCGGAATTGTTGCGCGCCTCATCGTGCGCAAGGTCATGGCCGCGTTTGACGGAACCCCCGAACAAACCCTTTTCAAGCACCGAGTAACCGTGCAAGCTCAGCCCTTTCTTCCGAGCGAACGCGAAGAGCGTTTCTTCGGCGGAATGGTCGAACATGCTATAACGACGCTGCACGATATCCACGCTTCCGAGATCGAGGTAGCTCTGAACGTGGTGAACCTCGGCATTCGACGCTCCTATGGCGCGTATGTAGCCTTCGCGCTTGAACTCCTCGAGCACGCCGATGGTCTCCTCGATAGGCGTGTCAAACGGAGGGCATGCGGGATTGTGCGTGTAGTAGATGTCGATGTAATCGGTTCCCAGCCGCTTCAGGCTGTTCTGCAATTCGATCCGCAGGGTGCGCGCGCTCAGATTGCGCTTGACGCGCTTGCCTTCCCATGTGAACCGGTAGCTTCCTTCCTCGTCATCCCACCAAAGCCCGCACTTGGTCGACACGACCACCTTGTCTCGACGGTCGGCTATGGCCTTGCCGATCACCTCCTCGCTATGGCCGAACCCGTAGACCGGAGCGCTGTCGATGAGCGTGATGCCCGCATCGATTGCCGCATGAATCGCGCGGATGGATTCCGCATCGTCGGAATCGGGGTACCTGAAGCCGCCGCCGATGCCCATCGCGCCCATCGTGATGTTCGAGGCGAGCACGCCGCTATTGCCGATTTCCACTATCTTGGGCATGGTGCTCACCAGCTTACGAGCGAGCCGCAGCTTGAGCAGCTTCCTGCTCGCTGATCGCATATGCATCGGAACGCAACACGCCGTTCACTCCAACGTTGTCGCCGTCGTGAATCTTGACGATAACGACGCTAATCACCTCGCCGGTTCCGAAAAGCGCATCGACTGCCGCACCAATATTTGCGATGAGCTGGCGTTTTTGCGGAACCGTCTTGTCCGGCGCCGTGTACACGAAGAACGTGATTTCAGGCTTGTCCTTGGGTGTCGCATACGCTGGATCGACATACTGGTAATGAATCGACTTGAGCGCAGGCGGAAGTCCGAGCCCGTCGGTGACGGCCTTGCCGATTACCTCGATGAAGCGCGGCGCATCATCACGGGCTATCTCGACGTTTCCGATTGCTACGACCGTTGCCATCATGAACCTCCTTTTCCAAATCGCCTTGCGTTTACTCGTACTTCGACAGGTACACGTTGGGAATCTTGGCGCCGTCGTAGGTCTTTTCGACGAAGTCGCCGAACTCGGAGGACTGGAAGGCCTCGTAAATGTCCTGCAGCCACTGCGGGTCCTCATCGGCAAGCTCCTTGGTGACGACGAAACCAGTGCCGCCCGTCGCTGCGAAGACGTCCTTGGTCTCGCTGGCCAGAGCATCGGAAACCTTGATGTTCGGGTCATTCATCTGATAGACCGTGATGGAGGGAGCGACCATGAACTCGACATCGGGGAAAGCACCGACGCGCGAACGCGGGTCAACTTCGATGATCTCGAGGTTTTTCGGATTCTCGGTAATGTCGTACAGCGTGGGAAGCTCGACGTCCTTCACCGAAATCAAGCCCGCTTCGGCGAGCAGCTTCAGTTCGCGCCCCTGGTTTGCCGCGTCATTGGCGACAAGGCCTTTTGAGCCATCGGGGATTTCCGCTATGCTTTTGGCGTTATGGGCGACAACGATGTCGCGCGTGTAGATGATGCCCTCGCGGTAATACTGCAAGTCTGTGTCGCGCGCTTCGTTCCACGATGCCAGATAGGGCACGTTTTGGAAGTAATTCAACGTCACAGAGCCATCGAGCGTCGCCTCGTTAATGGCGTTGTTGTCGGAAAACACCTGAGAGACGATGTTGTACTTGTCCTTCAGCTGGTCGGCGACGAACAGCACATCGGGCTCCTCGCGCGCCAAGCATGCGATGACGATGGTCTCCGGAGCGCTCGAGTCTGCAGTGGCACCACCCGATGCCGAGGCTGACGATGCGCCGCTCGATTCTGCCGAGCTCCCCGACCCGCTTGAATCAGCTGAGCCCCCAGACCCGCCCGAGCAAGCCACAAGGCCTGCGAGCGCGAGCGCCAGCACGAGTGACGCCACAACCTTCAGGACGTTTTTTTGTGAGAGATTCCTTTCCATTTTCTAATCCTTTCTCCTAGGATCTTCACCGAAATGAGGGGCTGTCGAGCACTCGCACGCAAGCCGTCGGCCCTATTTGATCTTGCGGTAAATGTGATTGCCCACGTTTTGAATAATCATGACGAGCACGACCAAAATGGCGACTGTCGAGTACATGATGGCGTCGTTGAAGTTCTGGTATCCATAGGTAAGGGCAATGGCGCCCAAGCCACCCGCCCCCACGACGCCGGCCATAGCCGAGCATCCGAGGATCGAAACGGTCGCGAGCGTGACTTGCGATACGATCGAAGGCACCGACTCGCCGATGATCACGCTGGTCACGATGCGCCACGTGGGAGCGCCGAAACTGCGCGCGGCTTCGATGAGCCCGGGGTCAACCTCGCGAAACGAGCTCTCGAGCAGGCGCGCGACAAGGGGCGCGCAGGCCACCGACATGCTGAAGATGGCAGCGTTCGAGCCGATGACCGTGCCGAACACTATGCGCGTGAGCGGCATGAGCGTGATCATCAAGATGATGAAGGGCACTGATCGCAGCACGTTTATGACGATGTCGAGCGCGCGGTACACTGCAGGCAGCGGCTTCAACCCGCCCGGAGCGGTTAGTATGAGCACGATGGAAAGCGCGAACCCGATGGCAACCGAGAACACGAACCCCAACGCCAACATGTAGAGCGTTTGGCCAATGCCGGGAACGATGATCTTCCATACGATGGTTTCAAGTGTAAAGCCCATGACGCTCCCCCTACTTTGCCTCGAGCGCTTCGGCCAGCGCCTCGGCCTCTTCAGCCGTACGCCCGACGTTCTCCGACCATTCGATTTCCGACGATTTCAGGAAACGCTCGAAATCGGATGACAGCTCTTGCCGCACGCTGACCAGATAACTTCCCGCGACTTTGCCCTTATACGAGTCGAGGCCGCCCCACACGACGCGAAACGGCACGCCCGTCCCCAGCGCCACGCGGGAAAGCACGCTCTGCTCGTCCTCGCGTTGCACGAGCAGGTAGGCCTTTTCGCCCGCCTCCGTCTCGCGCCTACCGTCTGAGCCGGTAACTGGCGCCAGGACCTCTTGATGCCGGAGGAACAGGTCCTCGACCCCGCCTTTGTAGACAAGCGTGCCGTGATCGAGAATGGCGACCTCGTCGCACACTTCCTTCACCACGCTCATGGCATGCGTGACCATGACGATGGTGATTCCGAGTTCGCGGTTAATCTTGCTGAGCAAGTTGAGGATGGAGCGCGTGATATTGGGGTCGAGCGCGCTCGTCGCCTCATCGCAAAGCAAGATGGACGGATTCATGGCCAATGCGCGCGCGATGGCCACGCGTTGCTTCTGGCCGCCGGAAAGCTCGCGCGGCAGCGCGTTCACTTTCTCTGAGAGGCCGACGAGTTCCAGCATCTCGATCGCGCGCTTACGCCCCTCCTCCTTGTCGACGCCATGGCATTTCAGGGGGAACGTGACGTTTTGCAGCACGGTCTTGCGCTCGAGAAGGCTGAAATGCTGGAAGATCATGCCGATGTTCTTGCGAAAGTCGTTGAGGTCCTTTTCGCCGAGAGCCGCCACGTCCACGCCGTCGACGAGCAGCGAGCCCGAATCGAAACCTTCCAGCCCGTTGATGCACCGTAAGAGCGTTGACTTACCGGCTCCCGAAACGCCAACGAGCCCGTACACGCAACCATCTCTGATGGTGATGTCGATGCCCTTGAGAACTTCGACATCGGCAAACGATTTATGCAAGTCTTTGATCTCTATCATGGAATGTTCTTTCTTGAACCGAACCCCAAACGAGGCGCCCGGAAAAGGACGAGGGTTGTTTCGAGGGAAGGGAAGCGCCCCGTTTGGGTTCGCCGACAATACGCGCCAGCGTTGCGGTTTTACCCGCGCAAGCCGGCCTCGTGTGCCGCACCGTAAATGCCGTTGAAGCGCGAGCTCTCGACGTAAAGGGGCATCGAACAGCCAGGACCGAAGATGAACGGGCCACCGGCATTCTGCTCGAGCGCGCTTTCCAAGCGCCGTGCTATCTTCGATTTGACTTCACGCCGGCTCAGCAGGAAGTCATGATGTTGGTCGATGCCGGCCACTAAGACCTTGTCGGTCTTGGCACGCACCTCCGCAATGCTGTGGGCGCCGTCAACCGGAGCCTCGCTTTCCCAATTGAGCGCATTGAACGAATCGAATTGCAGGAGGTCATCGAAGCGAAGCTGCGAATCGCCATGGATATGCAGCAAGTTGAACCAGGTTCGCCCAGCCAGCTGATCGTTGGCTTGCTGTATATAGGGCATGACGAAGCGGTCGTGTTGCGCGTCGGTCAGAATGGTGTTGCGGGAAAACTTGGTCGCAAAGAACACGCCGTCGACATGCGCTTCCGTGATCAGGCGCTCGAGGAAATTGCGATTGGTCTGCGCTATCGCCTTAACCGCCCCCTCGAGCGCATCGGGATCGGTTTCGAGCAATGCGAGCACGCCGCGTGGATCCATGGGAGTTGTGAGCTCCTGCACCCAGCTCAGCGGGTCGAACAGCGTGGCGATGACGGGCTTCACCCCGGCATAATGCTCCTTGATGGCGCGCGCTATTCGGACTTCACGCGCCAGAATGCCCTTCCGAGCATCGAGCGCCGGCAAGTTGGCGGCGTCTTCAGCTGATTCGATAGGATGCGTGAAGAACGGGCCATCCCAACTCGTGGGATCAATCGACCAATCGTAATCTGCGCCATAGGCAATCGGCATGTAATTTCCATTGGTCATGATCTTGATGAAATCCCAGTGGTTTTCCTCTGCCTTGTCATACGTCTCGGCGATGAAGTTCTCGGTCACGGGATCGGCCAGTGGAAAATGGAACCAGCCGACTACGGGCACTTCGGCTCCTAACGCATGCGTTTGCACCTGTTCTTCAATGAGTTCGTAACCTGTGGGCATGGCAATCTGCCTTCCATTGCGTGCGGGCAACCAAGCTGTGCGCCGCCCACCAAGGAGCGCCTTGGCCAGCGGGTGATCATTCGGTTGTCCTTCGTGTTTTTCGTCGCCCATTGTAGAAAAGCCGGGCCGCCCTTGAAAACGGCCGCCTTCGTTCTCGCCAGCCATAACTTCTCGTTATGTTCGCTGGTCAACTGAGCGTGCAGCGATTGCGGGTTTCGCCGAAACGCCATAACAATAGTCGATGGCCGAAGACGCATATTCCCTATGACCGGGTTGGTGCCGCATGGAATACAGTTGTTGAATCACGTTGAACGGAGTTTTGAATATGGCCATTTCACTCCAGCAAATGCGCTACTTGCTGGCAATTGCCGAACAGGGATCGATCACCGCAGCTGCGCAAAGCCTGTTCATTTCGCAGGCAGCGCTCTCGAACGCCCTCAAGGAAGTCGAGCGGGAAACGGGCGTGACATTGTTCGCACGGTCGAATCGCGGAATTGAAATCACTTCCGAAGGACTCGAGCTTTTGGGGCTGATGCGACAAGTCGTTCAGCAAGATGATTTTCTGATCAGCCGTTACGCCACCGACCAGGCCCCTACGGAGCGATTATCCGTCTCGAGCCAACATTATGCGTTCGGAGCTGATGCGTTTGCGCGGTTGATAAGCGAGATGAAGCTCGACAGCTTTTCGTTCTCGTTCAGGGAAACCCGAACCGAAGAAGTGATCGACGACGTGCGTTGCCAACGCAGCGATATCGGAATCCTGTACTTGAGCTCCTTTAACCAGCGCATCGTAAAACGCGAGCTCGACGCGGCGAACATCGTGTTTTCAACGCTGTTCGATACGAAGCCTTGCGCCGTGGTATCGCGCGACCACCCCCTTGCGCATCGGACATTCGTGACCGTTAAGGATCTCGCGCTGTTTCCGCGCATAAACTTCGAACAAGGGAAAACCGATTCGGCGTACTATGCCGAAGAGCCTCTAGCTGACATCACGGGAAAAGGGCTCATCACCGTGCGCGACCGCGGCACGATGAGAAGCCTCATAGCCCAAACGAATTGCTACACGATAGCAACAGGTGCGCAGTCAGCTGGCATGGGCGCAGACATCGTCGAGTTGAAGCTGCGGACCAAAGAGATCATGCGCGTCGGCTATATCACGCACGGCCAAACGCGCCCAAATCAGATGGTGCAGCGATTCCTGACCCTGTTGCGAGAATCAGCCCAAGACCGGTACGGCGAACGCGCCGTCTTCGCGCCAGCGCAACATCGCTAGCAATCGGCGGCCAACGCGAACAGGGCGGCGCCGTATGCGCCAACGTACTGGGCGTCGTCGCACGTGACGATGGGAAAGCCGATCCTGCGCTCGAGGCGCTCGCGAAGCGCCGCGTTCAGCGCCACGCCTCCGGTCATGGCAACGTCGGGAACGATTCCCGCGCGCTTCGCCAAGCCGTACGTGCGCTCGACAACCGACTCGTGAACGCCTGCCACGATGTTGGGAATCGCAATGCCCGATGCAAGCTTGGAGATGACCTCCGACTCGGCGAACACCGTGCACGTCGACGATATCGGCGCGACCTCGGTCGATTCGCGGTCAAGGCCGGACAGGTCGGCCACCTTGCATCCGAACACGCCCGCCATGACGTCGAGGAAGCGCCCCGTGCCGGCCGCGCACTTGTCGTTCATGACGAAGCTGGCCAAGCTGCCGTCTTTGCCGAGGGAAAGCACCTTCGCATCTTGCCCGCCGATGTCGATGACCGTGCGCACGCCGCCGAACAGCTCGGCAGCTCCCCTCGCATGGCACGAGAGCTCGGATTTCTGCAATTCGGTCCATGATTCCAAATGCCTGCCATAGCCGGTCGCGCACGAGCACGCCACGTCTTCAGCGGATGCAAGCCCGCCGACCTGCGCAACCGCCTCGTCGACGCACGCGCGTGGGCCTGCCGTGCCGGCGCCGGCAGCATACAGCCCGCGGCCGACGATCGCACCTTGCGCATCGACGATCACGCATTTCGAAGCCGTCGAACCGACATCGATTCCCAAATACAGGTCACTTGCCATAACGCTTCTCCCAAATAATCAATTACCTCGGAGGAAATTGATTACAGAATGTCCGCGAACGTCTCGAGCTGCGTGCGTGCCTGCTCGTACGTTTCGGTGGACTGGTCGATCTCGATTTGCAGGAACGGGACGCTCGCTTCCTGGCACGCGGCCTTCACGAGCGGCGCGTCGAATTCCTCGGGGTCGCAGAACTTCGCAAGCAGCAAGATGACGCCTTGGGCTTGCGATGCACGCGCAAGGTCGACCACCTTCTTCACGTGCAGCTTTTCAGGATCGTAGAGCAGCGAGTCGCCTTCGAGCGCACACCATGCATCGGCGAGCGCCTGCAGGGGCTGTTCGTCCTCGGGCACGTTCATGGCGAACGCACGGCTCTCCTTGGCCAGGTCGTCGGCCACGACGGCGTAGCCCATCTCGTCGAGCATCTCCGTGATGGCGGGGATGTTCTCGAATATCCCGCTGAGCACGACGCGCTTGAAAACGCCGGTGCTTTCCGGCAGCGCGGCCAAAGCCCCGTTCAGCTCGCGCACCATGGGCAGGTGTTCGGCCTTGTCCATGAAGTAGCCGGCCTTGATGACCGCCAGGCGCGTCTGCACGCCGACTTCCGCCGGATGCGCGCCCGCGAGTTTCACGAACTCGCGCATGGCGGCGCGCCATTCGTTGTACAGCTTTATGGCAGCGCCCAGGTTCTCGTCGTCGATTATGCCGTGCGCGCACTCCTCGACCTCGTGGGCCACCTGCGCGTACGACTCCACGACGTATGCCCGCCCGAAATCCGATGCACGGTTCTGCGGCTGCGACACGAAGATGAGCGGGATGTCGTTGCCCACGGCGGCGCGCCAATTCTGCGATGCCGCGCGCTGCGTGTCGCACAGCGCCGTCGTCATGTAACCCGACAGGCCGTCGAGCATGCCGACGAGCGCCATCTCGAGCGTCGTCTGGCAGATAGAGCAATAGAACGGTGGGAAGTACTTGCGCGCCTCGTTGGGCGTGCCCATGCAGCCCCACACGCCAAACGGCACGGCGCCAGCCGCGTACACGAGCTCTTCGGGTGCGTAATACGGCCCCACTCCGATGACGCGCTTGCCTGCAGCCAGGTGCTTTTGCAGCTGCACGTGCGGGTTCGCGGCGACGTCTTCGAACGTCGCGAGCATGCTTTCGATCGCAGTCATCGCTTACGCCCCCTTCCTGGCGGAATCCATGATCTCGACGAGCCCCTCGACGCGTGTCTGGTATTGCGCCTCGCTGAAGTTGCGCGGGTCGGCCTGATCGCCGTCGAACAACACCATGGGAACGTTCAGGTCGGCAGACACGCGGCGCGCCAATTCGGGCGCGAAGCCCGACCACATCTTGCAGGAGCGGTTGATGTGCACCAGGCCGCCTTCGATCTTGCCGGCTGCGCCCACCTGCTTGCGCAGCTCGACTGAGCGCTCGAGGTTCACCGCGTTGGGAACGCTGCAATACGCCTCGACCATCTCGTCGAACGTGTTGTACGTGATGCCGAACGCCGGCCCGTACACCATGGCCGTCGTGTTCACGCCCGCTTCCTTCAGCGGGGTCAGCGTCGCGCGCAGGTACGGCCAGCATGCGATACCCTCGAACATGATGCGGTGGTTCTCGGGCGCATGCCAGTTCGACTCGTTGTTCTTCACGAAGCTGCGGTAGTCGTCGATGAGCATGCGGAACGCCTCGACCGATTCCTCGCGCCCGCGCGCCACCGTGGCCACCGCCATGTGGTTGAACAGCTCGAAGCCGTTCACAGGCGACGGCTTGTAGTTGGTGTACGACGCGGCCTCGAGCCACAAGCGCCCGCATTCGCTCGAGCGGCGGCAGACCTCTTGGAACTTCTCCTCGTCCCACGTCTTGCCCGTGATCTCCTCGAGCTGCTTGATGGCCGCGCGGAACTGGGCGCCCACATACGCAATGCGCTTTTCGTCGATGTCGTAGTCGTTGCTGTAGGGAACGTCGATCATGATGACCGGGATGCCCAGCTGCTTGCCCAGGTTCTCGTACCACTTCATCATGCAGTTGCAGATGTTGTTGCAGCACAGCACGAAGTCGGGAAGCGGCATGTCGCGCTCGCCGTTGGGACACTCCCCCACATCGGCATACGCCAGGCTGATGCGCGCGTATGCGCACAGGTCATTCGAGTAACCCAGGTCGCCCTCGGCGTGCTCGAGCAGCGGCAGCGCGCCGCGCTTGGCCGCGATCTGCGCCGCCTGGCTTTCGGGATACACCACGGGAATGCCCAGCGTGGTGCAGATCTCCTGCGGGAAGTTCGAGGCGCTCCAGCCGATCATCTCGCCGCGAGCTTTAGCCTCGATCGCTTCCTCGTAGCACTTATCGGGAATGGCGCGCAGCACGTACTTCGCGCCGACCTTCTCGTCTGCCATTCTGCCGCCTTTCTTCTACCTGTCTGCCCCGAAGCGGGGAAAGGGTTACGCTCGACGCGTCGTCGTCGCGAACTAACTTTTCCGCCAAGAACAGGCGGAAAAGTGGATTTCGCTCCTCCTTTGGCTTGACCTCGCTCCACCCTTTCCCCGCTTCGGGGCTGCGTTAACAACGTACCAGCTATTCCTTCCAAATGCCGGCGACTCCGTCGTTTATTAAGGAAGAAATCTCCTCTTGGGAGTAGCCCAGGCTTGCGAGCACTTCTTCGGTATGTTCGCCGAGCAGCGGGGCCTTCTCGTAGGGCGGAAGCGGCGTTTCCTCGAGCATGATGGGCGTGCGCACGAGGGCCTTGGGCCCGCGCGGGTAGTCCATCTCGTAGAACACGTCGTTGGCCCACGCCTGCTCGTCCTTCACGACCTCTTCGTAGGTCTGGCACACGGCGAACGGAATGTCGAGCTCGGTCAGGATGGGCACCCACTCTTCGAGCGTCTTCTGCTGGAAGCCCTCCTGGATGATGTCGTAGGCCTCGCCCACACGCCCCGTCTTGAGCATTTCCACCTGGTTGCCGAGGACCGGGTCGTCGAGCAGGTCCTCACAGCCGATCGCCTTCATGATGAGCGGGTAGTAAATGCCGAAGTTCGGCCCCATGACCTGCAAGAAGCGGTCGTCTTTCGTCTTCACGGCCGGCTGGTAGGGCAGCTGGTTGTCGCGACGGTCGAACGGATAGCTGACGCCGCCGAACTCGTTGCCGTATTGGCAGCCCTGAATCTGGAACGCCTGCACCCAGATGGCGGTGTGCAGCAGGTTCGTGGTCACCTTCTCGCCCTGGCCGGTCATTTTCGCGCGGAACAGCGCCGCCAAGATGCCAACGGTCAGCGACAGCGCCGCCTGATGGTCGCCGAGCGCGGGAATCAGGTTCGAGGGCACCGTACCCTTCTGGTACAGCGACCCCGACCAGCCGCTGCGCGCGAAGAACGCCGTGTAGTCGAAGCCGGGCAGGTCCTTGTCGGGGCCCTTCTCGCCGTAGCCGGTGAGGCTCGCGTACACGAGCTTCGGGAAACGCCCTTTCAGGTCCTCGTAAGCGAGGTTCTTGCGCGCGAGCGCCTGCGGTCGCCAGTTGGTGATGAACACGTCAGCCTCGTCGAGCAGCTTGAAGAGAATCTCGACGCCCGCTTCGGTGCGCAGATCGACGACGATGCCCTTCTTGCCCGCGTTTTCCAAGTCGAAGTTCGTGTCTTCGTGCGGGTCCATCGGACGGCCCTCGTTCGGCGCCGTGAAACGCAGGTTATCGCCCTTCGCGGACTCGATCTTCACGACCTCGGCGCCCAAGTCGGCCAGAATGCGCCCGACCGCCGGCGCCGCGATGAACGTCGCCATCTCAACGACCTTCACGCCCTCGAGGGGCCTTTTCAAATCGCCCATTCCTATTCGCTCCTTCTCTTCAGGGTGACAGGGGACGTTGGTGACAGGGGGACGTTTCCCTTGTCACCTCTGAAACAGGTACCTGGTACCTGT
>JAFUCC010000100.1 GCA_017459925.1 Eggerthellaceae bacterium | reverse complement strand
GGACGTGCCTGCTACTCAGTCTGGCCAGGGCGCGCGAATCATTATCAAACAGTGCTACAATGCTCGACATTGTCTCGAGAAAGAAGACCATCATGCAAATGCAACCGGCCCAGCTTGAAGCCATCACCAAGCAGCTCGCAACGCTGAAGGACCACAGCCCGTTCTACTCGAAGAAGTTCGACGGCATCGACCTCGGCGACGTGAAGACCCAAGCTGACTTCGAGAAACTGCCCTTCACCGACAAGGCTGACCTGCGCGAGGCGTATCCGCTGGGACTTGCCGCCGTGCCGCAGGAGGAGATCGTGCGCATCCACAGCTCGTCTGGCACGACAGGCACGCCGGTCATCATCCCCTATACCAAGAAAGACGTCGAGGACTGGGCCATCCAGTTCGCGCGCTGCTACGAATACGCGGGCGTCACGCCGTCCGACCGAGTGCAAATCACGCCGGGCTACGGCCTGTGGACAGCCGGCATCGGCTTCCAAGCAGGTTGCGAGCGCTTGGGCGCCATGGCCATTCCCATGGGCCCGGGTAACACCGAAAAGCAGCTGCAGTTCATGGTCGACATGGGGACCACCGTGTTCACCGCCACCGCCAGCTACGCGCTGCTCATCGCAGAGGAAGTCGAGAAGCGCGGCCTGAAGGACCAGCTGAAGCTGAAGAAGCTCATCACTGGGTCCGAGCGTTCGGGCGAGAAGATCCGCGAGCGCATCATCGACGGGCTCGGCGTCGAGTACTACGACATCTACGGCCTCACCGAAGTGTACGGCCCCGGCATCGGCATCAACTGCCAGCACGGCCATGGCATGCACGTGTGGAGCGACTACGTGTACCTGGAAATCATCGACCCGCAGACCGGCGAAGTCCTGCCCGATGGCGAATGGGGCGAGATCGTGCTGACCACGCTGCAGAAGGAAGGCGCGCCGCTCATCCGCTTCCGCACGCACGACCTGTCGCGCATCATCCCCGGCTCGTGCGCATGCGGCCACGACGAGCATCCGCGCCTGGACACCCTGACGGGTCGCTCCGACGACATGATGAAGATTCACGGCGTTAACGTGTTCCCTGCGCAAATCGAAGAAATCTTGGCGATGTTCCCCGACCTTTCGAGCGAATATCAAATCCGCATTTCACACCTGGACGGCCGCGACACCATGCGCATCTACATCGAGGCGCCGGGCTCTATCGACTGGGCCGAAACTGCCAAGGCAGTCGCCGCCAGCGCGAAGAGCAAGATCGGTTTCACGCCACTGATCAAGATCGTCGAGCTGGGCTTCCTTCCCCGCAGCGAGAAGAAGACCAAGCGCGTCTACGACGAACGTTATTAATGTAACGCCGTCGCTCGAGCAGTTGAACATCACCCCTGGGGTAATGTTCAAATTGAAGGAGCACTCCTACGCAGAGGCGGGGCCTCGGCAAATTTGAACGTCACCCCTGGGGTGATGTTCAACCAGCTACAGAACCACGGAATCGATGGCTTTCAGGTTCATGTCGACGAACTGGGGTTTCACGCACACGCGAACCGCTTCCCTTAAATCCTCGACGGTAAGGGGAAGGCGCCCCGTCGCAATGGCGCTGGCAAGCAGCACGGTGTTCAGGACCTTGCGGCTGCCGGCGCGCTTCAACAACGCTGTGTCGGGAACGACGATCAGGCGATCGGGCGTGCTATCGAACACGCCCACGAGCTGCTCGATTACACGCGCACCCCTGTACGGATCGGTGCTGAGCGCGGCAGTAACGGGCTGAATCGCCGTTGTCGCCGTCACCAACGCGCCAGTGCTTGACAGGTACGGAAGCACGCGCGCGCCTTCCGCAGGCTCGAATGCGATGATCACATCGGCTGAACCCTTGGCGATAAGCGGCGAGTACACCTCTTCCCCGCCATTGCCCATGCGCACATGCGAGACAACCGAACCGCCACGTTGCGCCATGCCGATAGTCTCGGCCGTGCGAACATGCCAGCCTTTTTCCTGAGCGGCCTGGGCAAGGACCTTCGCGGCAAGGACGGTTCCCTGACCACCGACGCCGGTGAGCATGACGTTAAGCATCTTGGCCCCCTTCCGCCGGCATGGCTGACTCTTCGGGCTGTTCAACGTCGCTCTGAGCAGCTTGCCCTAACTGTTCCTCTTCCGGAACCTCAACAGGCGGAAATGCCACAGTATCGCTGGCCGACAAGGTGACGATGGCCTTGAACGGGCAAACCTGAAGGCACAGGCCGCATCCGTTGCAGAGCGCAGGATCGACGAACGCCTGGCCGCGATCGCCGCTGCGCGCACCGGGCGCGTTCGTGTCGAAGCCGATGGCAGGACAGCCGATTTCGGTGATACATTTCTTGCAGCCCGTGCACACCTCGGGATTCACGAGCACCGGCGCGCCGGGTTTGATCAGCTGAATGCACGGCGATTCGAATATGACCGCAGACGGCCCTTCGAATTCAACCGCCGCCTTCACCGCCACAACAGACGCGTCTTTGTCGAGCGGGTCGGCATGATACACGCGCTTGAAATTGTTAGCGTTCAGAACCGCTTCGATGCTGAGCGGATCACGACGCGGCCCCATGAGCGTAACGCCCGTACCCGGGTGCGGCTGGCTGCCGGTCATGGCGGTCGTGGCGTTGTCGAGCACCATGACGGTGATGTCGTGGCCGTTGTACGCCGCGTTGGCGAGGCCGGTCATGCCGCTTGCAAAGAACGTTGAGTCGCCGACGTAGGCGATGGCCTTCTTCCCCGGATCGGCTATCGACAGGCCTTGGGCCATGGTGATGCCCGCGCCCATGCACAGGCATGTATCGACGGCATCGAGCGGTTTCGCGTTGCCCAGCGTATAGCAGCCGATATCGCCGCACATGACAGCCGGAGTACCGCGCAACGCCTGTTTCACGGCATAGAACGCACCGCGATGCGGGCAACCGGGGCATAGCACCGGCGGACGCGCGGGAAGCTCTTCTGCGCTAATCGCCGGTTGAACTTCTTCGAGTGTATCGTCGATACTCCGGCGCAACCGCAACCGTCCCGACAGCCCCAAGAACCGTTCGATACGCGATGCGATGTCGTCGACGTCGTTCTCGCCACGGTCGCGCGCTTCGCCGGTCAGCTTGCCGTGCACGGTAAGCGAGGCATGCGTGCGGCCCACCCACATGGTGAGCGCGTCTTCCAGCACATGGTCGAGCTCTTCGATGACCAAAACGTCGCCAAGCCCGCTTGCAAACGAGGCGACTGCCTGCTCGGGGAACGGATACGGCGTGCCCACCTGCATGAAACGGCACGGTGGCATGTCCACGCCCGCCGCTGCAGCGCGCTGCGCCACCATGCGCAATGCTTCGCGTGCATACGCTGCGCTGATGCCGCCCGCCATGATGCCGAACGAGGCGGGCTCGCCTGCGCGGCCCATTCCCACGCGCTCGTTGAACGCGGCATAGGGTTCCTCGGTTGCAAACGCGGCTGCGATTTGCGGCAGGCGCTCGTTGATTTCCCCGTGAGCCTCGTACGCACGCCGAGGGAAGATGACCCATTTCGCAACATCGCGCTGGAACCCGTCGTCGGGTACGGGACGCGCGAACGTTTCGTCTGCGACATCGAAGAACGCCGACGCATGGTCGACGCGCGTGGTCGGCCTCACGATAACCGGCGTATGGAAGCGCTCGGATAAGTCGAACGCCGCTTTCACCATGGCATAGGCCTGCTCGGGCGTTGACGGGTCGAGCACTGGCACCTTCGCGAACGCCGCGAACCGACGTGTATCCTGCTCTGTCTGAGATGAAATGGGACCCGGATCGTCGGCAACGACAAGCACCAAACCGCCGCGCACGCTGACGTAATTCAGCGACATGAGGGCATCGCTCGCAACGTTCAATCCCATTTGCTTGCACGTGAACAGGCCGCGCGCGCCGGCAAGCGAAGCGCCGAACAGCACTTCCAGGGCAGCCTTCTCGTTTGTGGACCATTCCACGTGCACGTCGTGCGCCGAACCAGCCGCATGCAGTTTCGCCACGGTCTCGACGATTTCCGAAGACGGCGTGCCAGGATACCCGGCGACCACGCGCACGCCCGCTTCGAGCGCCGCATGGGCCATCGCCTCGTTGCCCATGAGCAGTTTCTTCGTCATAGTCCCTCTCTCTTGCTAATGGAATTGGCAGAACCGATTAGTTACGCTTCTGCCATGCCACGCTTAAAGTCGATGATTTGCTGACGCGCCGCCTCATCACCTGTGCCGAGCATCTGAACAGCCAGGATGGCCGCGTTCTTCGCGCCGTTGATGGCCACGCACGCCACAGGCACGCCGCTGGGCATCTGCACCATGGAAAGCAGGGAATCGAGCCCTCCCAAATCGCTCGTCTTCATGGGCACGCAGATGACCGGGCAGGGCGTGAACGCCGCCACCACGCCGCCCAGATGAGCTGCCTTGCCCGCCGCCGCAATGATGACCTTGATGCCGCGATCGTGCGCCGACGTGGCCCAATCGTGTACTTCGTTCGGCTTGCGGTGCGCGCTTGCGACTTTCACTTCATAGGGAACGCCGAACTCGTCAAGCTGCGCCATGCACGCTTCCATCGTCGGCATATCGGAGGTTGAACCCATGATGATGCCCACGACGGGCGTCTTCTCTGCCATGCTGCACCCCTTAGTCGTTGAAACGAACATCCACATTATAGAAGAGCCGCCAAACCAGGCGGCCCTAAATATGGTAGTTGTATGATGAGCATCAGGACGTTCCTGCTACTCATTTTCCCAAATGAGTAGCAGGAACGTCCTGATGCTCATCATGCCAGGTTAACGAGCGCCTTCAGCAGCTCATCGCGATTGCCGAACGGAGTCGGATTGTCATCGGGACGCTCGGGCAGCGAGACTTCGCCTTCCCATTCCAGCTCCTCGGGCGTGCCATTCGCCTCGTCAGCTTCCTGCGTGATCTTGAACTTCTTAGAGCGCACGACGAAATTGAACTTCGGGTCTTTCGGCATGTCCTTCACGTCGAACGTGTACTCGAGCTCCTTGATCACATCGTGCATGCGCTGCACGGCCTCCTCGGGGCTTTCGGCAGAGTAACTGCCTGCCTCGGAATTGTAGATGTAATTGTCGGCGACATAGCACGTGCGTGCGCGTTCTTGGCGCTTCTTCTCGACGCGGTAGATGACGTAGCACGCAACAGCCACGATGATCCACCAGATGATGCTAAGCACGAGGTCGAGCGGGTAATCGATGTGGTTGAACCCGAGGAAGAACCATAGCCACAGCAAGAACGCCGAAATGATGATGGCGATGATAAATGCGAGCCAATTGCTTTTCTTCATGCGTAAACTCCTCGTAGGGCCGTTATAAAACGAGTCGGAGGATTGCGCCCCCGACTCGTTCGTTGCTTCGCTGTCAGCTGCCCCCGACTACTGCTCCGAAGAGCTCATGGCCGGTTGCGCGCCAAGGTTGGCAGACGGGGCGGGCGTCGTGGCGTCCTCGTTAAGCGTGCCGTTCATGACGTCCTTGTCCTGACCCTTCAGCTTGGAGCTGTGGCGCTTGCGGCGGCCGATGACGACCGAGCTGTACACCGTGGTCAGCAGCATGCCCAGCAGGATCCACCAGTGGACCCAGCAGTCCTCGCCGTGGCCGTCGCCGTCGAACGCCGCGAGCGGGTTCTCATCGTCGGCGATGGCTTCGACAGCTGCGGCAGCCAGCGGCACGCCGTCGTCTGCGATGGCTTCGACGGCAGGCGCAGCGGCAACAGGCGCAGCCAGCGGGGTTCCAGCGTCAACGACCGGCGTGACCGCAGGGGCAGGCGTCGGCGTCGTGGCGGCAGGTGTCGGATCCGGCGTGGGATCGGGCGTCGGTGCAGGTTCGGGCGTCGGAGTGGGATCCGGCGTAGGCGTAGGCACCGGCGTCGGATCCGGCTGAGGCGTCGGCGTGGGGTCGGGATCCGGCGTAGGCGTCGGATCGGGATCCGGCACGACAGGCTCAGGTTCGGGTTCGGGATCGGGCACGACGGGCTCGGGATCAGCTACCACGCTGAAGGCAACCCTATCGAATGCGCTAATTCCATCGTCCGAAACCTCGAACAGCGCCTGCCGCCCGCTCTCCTCGTCGAGAAGATACGTGGCGCCACCCATATAATCCTCGTCGCCTTCGCCGATCAGCTTGTCATCAGTTAGCGTGCGAACATCCGATGTCGTGCTGACCTTGTATGTAGCACCGCTTTTAACGGTGATGGCGAACGAGTAGTAGCCGACACGGCCTTCGCCGGAATAGCCATTGGCATAATCAGCACCGAGCTGGGTCGTATCGATGGTATACAGGATTTCGCCAGTTTCGGCATCGCGAACTTTCAGGATGGTCTGCTGGACACCGTCGAGGAAGCACACGACTTTTCCGGTATTATCAAATACGCCTTGATCGTATGCGCGCGTGACGAAATTCTTTCCCGCCAGGTCGTAGTTGCGCGAAAAACGCAGCTCCAGGACACCCGTTTCCACGTTGTCGGTATTAGTAAACCCAGCGATAGCCCAATTGTCACCACTCGACATGGCAAGCACGGTGGAATCATCGCTGATCTCGAGCGTAGCAGCTTCAAGCTCGTCGAACCAGGCTATAGACCCCCATGCGCCGCGCCCTATTGCAGCAGCGCCAGACTGGCCGATTGTTCCAGATTCGGTCACGGAATCGGGAGAGCCGTTGTATTTCTCGGTATAACCAGCCGTGTAATTCTGGCCAGCATACGCTTTGACGACAGAGCCATCCGTGATGGAAACGCTGTTGTTATATCCGCGCACGCCTCCGCCAATGCCAGAGGCGCCCGTTCCACCATATGCGGTAATCGTGCTGTTGGAAATGTTGATGCTCGACACGTCGAGCGTATGGTTTCCATTGAGGCCCGTGCCGATACCGGCTCCGCCCCATCCGCCGCGGGCGGTAATGGTGGAGTCGACGATGTTGACCGTGTACACGCCATCTGCGCGCCCGACGCCGATAGCGGCGCCCGAGGGACCACCCGTAACATCGAGATTCGAGTTTATGATGTTGACGACTGTGTTCTGAGCCCAGCAACCTCCGCCAATGCCTGCGGACTTACCACCGCCGACAATGTTGGTGCCAATGCAATTCTCGATGATGGTAACCGAGCCCTCGCCGCCCTTTGTGCCACCGCCGATGGCGACGCCACCTTCGAGCATCTGCTTAGCCAACGACCAGTCACCTTCGACCGAAGCGTTTTGACATCCACCTAAAACGGTATCGAGAACTGCATCTTTGATGACAACGGCTCCGTTCACCGTGCCACCATAGCTGCCGCCGATACCAGATGCCCCAATGCCACCGCCGATAGCAGACACGGTTAGGTTCTGATTGTTGCCATCGATGGTGATGGCACCGCTATTGGGCGCAGCCTTCGTGCCACCAATGCCTGCGCCGTTCGAGCTGCCCGCAGCATCGCGTTCGGCTTTTGAGCTGTAGTCGATGCCGCCATTGCCCACAGCCGTGAGCGTGCTGGGCGCATCGTCGCCCTCAATGGTCAGCTGCGAATCTGCGCTGACCTCGATGCCGGCCTTGTTCACATCGCCCGTAAACGAGCAATCGCCGATGATGTTGAGCAGCGCCTTGGCGCCGTTGACGATGCTGATGGCGGAATTGCCCGTGCCCGTGGCGTCGATTGTCGCGTTCACCATGTTGATGATGACGTCGACTTCGCCGGTGACGGTGACGGATGTCGTTCCCTCGCCGGTCAGCGTGTACTCGCCGCTCTTGTCGATGACATATTGGCTGTCTTCGACGGCAACTTCCGTTTCGGTCGCGGTTTCGGTCAGCGTTTCAGGCGCAGCCTGCTCGTCGGCAGAAGTGACCATGGTCGAATCGGGGGCTTCCGCCGCCGTTTCTTCGACAGTTGCAGCCGGCGTTTCGACTGTTTCAAGCTGTTGGTTGTCAGCCGCTGCAGCAGCCACGGCGGCCTGGTTGTCCGTCGAAGCTCCATCGGCCGTTTCGTCGGCGTATGCCGGCGCCGTGGATATCATGAGCGCAGCTATGCTCGCCAAGAACATCGAAATGATGGCCTGGCGGATCTTGATGAGCCATTTCACGCGTTGCATGTTTCCTACTTTCTCTCAGTGCCGCTCGTCTAAAGCACTGTGGTTTTGTCGTGTTTACCTGCGAATACACCTGCAAGCACAACATATTGAGGGTAGCAAAGCACACTATCCCAATTTGATATCGATTATACCACGTTTTCCCTGGTCAACAGCGCTAAATGCAGCTTGAAACCGCGCCGTTACCATGACCGTCTTCCATGATTCCACAGAGACCTGTAAAGCACCTGAAACCTGACGCTTGCAGGAATTTGATGAGCCGGAGCGAAAGCGATGCGCACGGAACCCGGAACTATCCGCTAAAAAGACAGCCCCGTGGCCGGGGCTGAATGAAATCCTGGTGGTCAGGGAGGGACTTGAACCCCCGGCACGGGGATTTTCAGTCCCCTGCTCTACCAGCTGAGCTACCTGACCGGTTGTGTGACGCGAAACGTTATTCTAGCGGTACCGTTTTCGCGGGTCAAGCCGTATTCACGATTTATCCGAACAGCAAATCTGAACATTACCCCTGGGGTAATGTTCAAGTTAGCCGAACAGGAGCTCGCGCTCTTCGCCTGGCAAGGCGGCGCGGGCTTGGTCGCGCAGGTTGTTCACACCGATGAAGAACTGGCGCATCATGGCGACCACCAGGTAGCGGCCCTTCGGCGTGAGGGTCAGCTCTTCGGGCGTGTCGGTCGCGAACGCGCCGGCCAGCTTCATGAACGCCATCTCGGCGGGCAGGCCGTTTTCCACCGTCATGCCGAAATCGCGTTCCCATTGCAGCTTGTCGAGGCGCAAGCCAAATAGCTGCATAAGGAAGCGGTAGCGCATGCGGTCGTGGATGTTGAAGTCGGTGCGGCCCATGATGGACATGCGGCCGGCTTCTATGGCCTCACCGTATTCGCGCAGCGAGAACGTGTTCACGTACAGGCTGCTGCCGAGGTACGTGATGCCGCCCGACCCGATGGCCGGGTATTCCTCGTATTGCACGACGTACTCGTCGATCATGCCGCCGTCGTTGGCGTCGGCGCCCTTGTCGTAGTCGAAGCGGTTGTACGTCCAGGCGCTGCTGTGCGTGAACAGCGGCTTGTCGCCACCTGCCAGCAGCTCGTCGATGATCTCGTAGAAGCGCTGCTCGCGGTCGTAGTCAACCTTGCCCACCGTGCGCGCCAGCGAACGCTCGACCGACGGCGAAGCCATGAGCGGGTAGAACGTCGTCTGCGTGCAACCCGATTCCACGATACGCTCGATGTCGTGAATGAGCATGTCCTCGGTTTGCGCCGGGAAGTTG
>JAFUCC010000099.1 GCA_017459925.1 Eggerthellaceae bacterium | reverse complement strand
TCATCGCCGACGAGTTCGGGTGCACGATCGATTCGCTCGTGAGCGACGAGGACGTGCAGTCGAAGCGCGAGACCGAAGACCGGCAGTCGCTGCGCCTGTACTTCGCCGCTATCGCATGAGCTGTCATCGCAGTCATCGCCGCCGCAGTCGGCATGAGCGGCGTATTCGATGTGCCGCCTATGGCCGCAACCGTTTGTCGCTGGGTGGCCGTCTGGGGCATGATCGGCTACGTCATGCTTTCCTTCGCGTTCTCCCGCTCTAGCGAGCGCATGGGCAAGCGCCGCGTTTTCGCATCACGCGCCATTGTCGTTCTCGTCGTGCTCGTGGTGATGATAGGTTTCGTCGGTTTGGCGGGCGCCGTGGGTTAGACGCCTAGCCGCCTCGGATGTCCAAAGTCACGCAACGTTGCAGTCGCCTTGCGCTTGGGCACGACGATTCGCCCCCGAAGCACCATTTCTTCGCAATCTCCCCGTGCTTTACGCCAACCCTCATCGGAGGTATAATATTCATACCAAGGAGGTATATATGATATTTGAATTCGATGAGAGAAAGAACGAATCGAATATCAAGAAGCACAAGGTCAGCTTCGAGGAAGTGCAAGCTATCTGGGAGGACCCTGATTTGATGGTGCTCTCAGCAAGGAAAAGGGGCGAGAAGCGCCAGATGGCAATTGGTCGGGCTTACGCAGTCTTGTTCAGCGTAGTGCACACGAAGCGCGGGGAGGCCATCAGGATCATCTCGGCCCGCCGATCGACGAAGAAGGAGGCACGACTCTATGAGCAGGGCAGAAACCATCGATAAGCTCGAAGCGGCGTTCGACGCCGGCGAGGACATGGAAGAGTTCTTCGACTTCGACAACCCGACGTTCCCGAACCGGGAGCTAAAGCGCGTTAACGTCGATTTCCCGCAATGGATGGTCGCCGGGCTCGACGCGGAGGCCATGAGGCTTGGCATCAACCGCCAAGCGGTCATCAAGACATGGGTGGCCGAACGCTTGGACGCTCGCACGCTCGCACGCGCCTAGCGATTCCAGCAGGCTGGGTATCCGCAACGCTCAATTCCCCAGATGGTTCCCGCCAAGAGGCTGAACAGCCACACACAACGACTAGCAACAAGGCCGCCCGCATCCGGATGACGTGAACAGCCTTGTTTCGGGTTCGTGGATTTTTGCGTCTATTCCAGATAGCGGTCTCAGCTCCTCCTCCGCTCATAGCAGAAATCATGGCAATTATGCGCCCTTGCGCACAGCTTCCATGACGGCGGCAACGCCGGCCATGAACTCCTCTTCCTTGCAGAGCGCAATTCCTTGACCATCCTCGCCGAGCACGACGAGCTTGTCCCCGGGGCTTATGCCGAAAACCTCGCGAGCTTCCTTGGGAATGACGACCTGCCCGCGCTCGCCGACCTTCACGCTGCCGAACAGATGCTTGCCGCGCGGTGGCGCTGCAAGTCCGGTTCCCTCCGAGTCGAAGTTCACGAGCGCATCCACCGTGCAGCCGAGCGCGTCGGCCAAAGCTGCCGCGTGCTCCAGGTCAGGCGACGTCTCGCCGGCTTCCCACTTGGCTACCGTTTGGCGCGACACGCCTACCTTTTCGGCAAGCTGCTCCTGCGTGAGGCCGGCTGCCTGTCGCGTAGCCTGGATGTTCGCCCCGATGCTCATCTATTCCACCTCGAAGATCAGGTCAAACTCGACCGTCTTGCCCGTCGGGCCCTGCGTCACGGGAAACCAGCCCGCATAGCGCTTTCCTTCGGAGGCCATCTTATCGATGATGTCGCGATGGCTTTCCATGTCGGCGTTCAGCGCGTAGTTGTTCTTATCGAGCTTCACCCTTGCGTATTCGAAATGCATCCTTCGGCTCCTTTCATACGATTCATACCTCGCATGAAATGGTAAACCGTGCAAACCAGCTGTTCCACCAACCAAAGGCGGCAATTCGAGATCCCGCATGTAAGGTTCGGTTGGCAAACGCAATTGCCAACCACGAAGTAATAAAGGCCTTAGTCGACGCGCCGGTACGCTGTCGAGCGAGCCGCGCCAACCTTCTCGATGTAACCTTCAGCCTGCAGCTTCTGTAGGACGCGTTCTGCCGTCCGCCTGCTGAGCGTTGGGTTGTCATCGAGAATCTGTCTTTTGGTCACTGCGCCCACAAGGTTGGCGAAGTAAGCCCTCAGGATATCCTCGCCCTTGCCACCAGATGAAAGGAGCGCGACGCGGGCATCGAGGTCTACGTAGCACGCGGTCATCACGCCGAGCATGTAGGTGACGAAGGGCGCGTAATCGTTCATGCCTTCTGACCAGCCAGACGAACTCGCTGCGAGCGCCTCGTAGTAAGTCCCTTTCGTGCGCTCGATTTCCGCCTCGATAGACACGTACTTGCCCACGTCGTACCCGCTACGGTAAGTGAGCAGAAGCGTAAGCAACCGGCTCATGCGCCCGTTGCCGTCGCTGAACGGATGTATGCTCACGAAGTCGAAAACGAAGACGAGCGACACAAGCAGGGGATCATAGGCGCCGTCTCTGCTCCAGCTCGCATACTCCTCGCAAATGCGATCGATTGCCGCCGGCGTAGCCGCCGCGCTCGTCGGGACGAACCGCGCGACCATGCTGCCATCGTCGGCTCGTTCGGCAATGACGTTGTCCGAATCTTTCCACCGACCTGCGAATGAGACGTCTAGGAAACGATAGAGGTCGCGGTGAAGCTGCAGGACAACACCTGATGTCACGGGGATGGCGTCATAGCTTTCATGGATCATGTCCAGAACGTAACGATAGCCGGCAATCTCGCGTTCGTCGCGGTTCTTGGGCTCCACCTTCCGCTCCATGAGCTCGCGCAAACGCACTTCCGAAGTGGAGATGCTCTCGATGCGGTTGGAAGCGCCCGTGCTCTGAATCTTCGCGACCTCGCAGAGCTTGTCCAGCACTGCGGGTTGCAAGGACTTGTAGAGCTCTTGTCTGCCGCGATGCTCCCTCACGTTGCCCAGGGCTGACATGATCTCCGGCGTCATGAGCCCCTGGAGGACGTTTCCATATTCGAATTGAGCCATACCCGCATCTCCGCCATTCTTGATATATCTTAGCCATATTTACTAATATTGGCTATTATACACGAGATATGGCTAAGATACTTAATCGTTAACGCACGAGTCCCTCTGCCGAATGCTCGGCAGGGGGACTCATTTGTTCTTATTTATCCCAAATGCATCATCCTTTTGGGAGAAACATTCCTACATCTGGGAGATTGAGCCAGACAATTTCCCAACTCAAACACAATGCGCCCTTCGGGCTACTTCAAAATCACTTAGAAGCTTGTCCAGCCTCCGTCGACGTTCAACTGCGCACCGTTCACGTAATGAGCCTCGTCGCTGATGAGGTACAGGATGGCGTTCGCGATGTCCTCGGGGAAACCGGTCATGTTGTTGCCATCATAGTCGACGCCCAGCGAAACAGCGCCCCGCACGTTGTACAGCTCGTTGCCATCGAGGTCCATGATGTCGCGATCGGGCCACTTCTCCATGGCGTTGGCGAGGATGTCCGTCACGCAAGCGCCAGGATTCACGACGTTCGTGCGCACATTGCGGAAGCGGTAGGAGTGCGCGAGGTTGCGCGCAAGGCCGAGCACGGCATGCTTCGAGGTGATGTACGCAGCGCCCGCCGACGAACCGACCTGGCCTCCAACCGAGCCCACGATGACGATGTTCGCAGGCAGCCCCTCGTGATCCCACAAAAGCGGCAGGCAGTCGCGGCACATGCGGAAGCACGAGTTCACGTTCACATCCATGACGTAGTCATACAGCTCGTCGTCCGTCTTGTGCGCCGGGCACATGAGGTCGAGCACGCCTGCGATGTACAGCAGGCTGTCGAGCGTCCCGTAGTTTTCGGACACGTAGTCGATGGCAGCCTGGCGCACGGCGGCGTCGTTCACGTCGCCCGCCACGAAATGGAGCGTTCCGGGACCGCCTTCGAGCTCTTCGTCCTCGATGAGCTCCTCCATTGCCTCCTCGTTGATGTCGAGGACGACCAGGTTGGCGCCTTGGCGATACAGCTCGCAGACCGTGGCCGCGCCCATGCCGCAGGCACCGCCTACGACCAAGATGGTTCTTCCTTCGTTTGTGCTCATGATGTCCTCCTTAGCACCATTTCGGTTCCACGATGGTTGCCGGCGAGTCGTTCGGCCCGATGGTCACGCGCGTTCCAAGCGGCACCTTGCTCGCGTCGACAATGCCGAAGCCGATGTTCTTATCCACGGTGTAGCCGTAAATCATTTGCCGGCAAATGCCCACGGGAATGCCGCGCTTGCGAATGATCTCGTTTTGCGCGATATCCTCGTAGCTCTCGCGCTCGATCTCGATGCCGACGAATGCGCGCTTCGGACCTTCTGCTTGCGCGCTTTCGAGCGCTTCTTTCCCAAAGAAGTCCTTGTCCATATGGACCGACCAACCCAAGTTGGCCTCGAAGGGCGTCAGGCCCTTGTAGTCCTGGCGAAGCCCCATGCCCTTCTCCATGGGCAGGGAGCGAACGTACACCTCGAGCGTGGTCAGGCGCGGCGCGTCGTAGGCTGCAGCTGCTTTCGCAATCGCCTCGGATAGAGCCTGGGAATCCTCGCGGGCGCAGTAAACCTCGTAGCCCAGCTCTCCCGTGAAGCCGCCACGGTCCACCGTCACATCGATGTCGCCGACGTGGGCGTCGACGATTTGGAAGCGCGAAATGCCGTCGACAGGAGCGCCGAGAAGCTCGGATGCGACCTTCGCCGAGTTCGGCCCCTGGATTGCGTACATGTCCATTTCTTGCGTGATGTCGCGGTACTCGACGTCGAACCCTTCCTTGTGGGCATCGAACCACCTGACCATATGAGGCCCGTACAGCGTGGAGAGCCACCAAACATCGTCTGTTTTGTGGAAGGCCACGAGGTCGTCGATGATTCCGCCTTCTTCGTCGAGCATCGTCGTGTACTTGCCCTTGCCGACCGGTGTGCCCGCAATCGTGTTCACGAGCATCCAGTCGAGGAACTTCTCGGCATCCGCCCCTTTAAGCTCGACCAGGTCATGGGTCCAGCGATACCAACCAGCATTCGTACGCACTGCCTTTGCCTCGGCACGTGCGACTTCATCTTCTTTGAACAGCATGTCTGACCCTCCTCTTTACAGCGCGCGATCGTCGATCTTGCGGCCAACGTTGATGATGAAATCGTCGCCATCCTCATCAATCCACACGGACCATTCGGGCGAGACGAGCGTATGGCACGCGCCATTCCACTGGGCCTCGTAACCGAGCGTTATCTCGTCAAGCGGAGCCATCTCGAAACGGCCGGTGAACGTTTCCTGGTTCACGCGGATCTCCACTCCATCGGCATCGAAGGCCTCGAACTCGTAGGGAACGAGCTGGCACCCGAGCATCGCCTGGATGTACACGCCCATGACGCGCGGGTCGTTGTCGCCGATTTCACGCGGAATGTCGAGCCAGTTGCGAAGGCCCTCGCGCGCGAACGGGTCGATGAACGAGTTCTTGCCGGCCGTCGCGAAGACGATCTTCAGGATGCGCTCGAACTCGTCATCATC
>JAFUCC010000098.1 GCA_017459925.1 Eggerthellaceae bacterium | reverse complement strand
GCGTATTCCAGGAAATGCGCGGTCTTGCGCACCGGGTGGTCGAGCGCCTGTTGCCAATATAGCTGGTCAGCAGGCGACATCTGGTCGTATCCGGGCACGATGAACCCGATGATGTGCCATACCACGCCCATGCTGAGCTCCGTCGACTCGTCCGCCGGAAACGACGACATGTAGAAGATGAACGCGCACATGGCCACGACGGCCGCGATCGAAACTATAAGGCCAACCCGTTTTCCCATGTCGATTAGTATACCGCGTGCTGGGAATCGGCTTATGCCGCCATGGCTGAAGGAGCGTTGCGAAGGCCGGACGAAACGGCGCGAAATACGGACGAAACGGCACGAAGCACGGACGCAAATGTTGAGAAGCCCAGACGAAATGTTGCGAAGTTCCGCCGATCGACTACTCCGTTTCCACCTGCATTGCGATGTAAAACGCAGAATTCGCATCGCCCGCTAGCAGCATAAGGTGATGCCTTGTCTTCGTACAATCCGCTTGTGGCGGGTGAAGGCAACATATTGATAGCAGATGAGAGCGCGTTGTTTATGCTGCTTCATAGCGATTTGGGGCAGCTCGTCGAATCAGCAGGCGCAATCGGCAATCCCCTCCTAGCGTGCGCTTCATCAACCGAATGCCTGAGTGCCTTCAACGTGCGTAATCCCTTGTACGGCCCGCCACCGATTAAGCTGCTTGTCAGCAAGCCCGGGGACAGGCGCGCGAACGATGCTATTGCCGCGCGCTACACAGGAGCGAACCTTCCGTCAAAATCATTCGTTGAACTACGTGACGGGTTATTCCTGGCCTCGCCAGAGCTGGTCTTCTTTCGCATGGCGTCGTTCGTTTCGGTGTATCAGCTTGCGAAAATAGGCACCGACCTCTGCGCACGTTACTACATCGACCTCCGTGCCGAAACGATATGCACGCGCGTTAAGCTCCTTACCACGCTAGGGCGTCTGGATGCATTCGTCGATTCAATTGGCTCTGCACGCGGCGCGGCGAAAGCGCGTACTGCGCTGCGTTGGGTTTTGCCGAATTCCGGCTCGCCCGAAGAGACGAACATGCAGCTTCTTCTGCGCCTTCCGTTAAGTAGGGGAGGGTTCAACCTGCCATTTTCCAAAATGAACTACGCGGTATTGCCTGGAAGGTTGAGCGGGCTTGCCAACCAGGCAAGCTACAGCATTGATCTCGCAAATCCTCACTTGAAGATTGGCGTCGAGTACGACGGCGCTGCATATCACCTCGACCAAAGCGCGGACAAGCGGAGGCGTAACGACTTGAAGGCCCTTGGCTGGGACATCTTTCCCATCGACAAGTCTGTGTTGTATGACGCGCGTGCCACTGTAAACGTTGCCGATCAATTGGCTAAGAGAATGGGCGTCCGTTTGCGCAAGCAGTCATCATGGGAAGGGAAGTACTTGCGCCTCCGCTCCGACTTGGGGTTGTCGTGGTAAGAAACTGCTGTATTGAACTAAAAACACCGAACAAGGGTTTTTGTGACCTGGGCGAATACAATTGAATAATTCAGAACAGCCTCTTTCTGCCGCGTTTCTTTTGCTGCTCAGCGGAAACTTACCCTGAAGATTGTTGGGCGGGAAGTTTTGGCTGTACTGCACGGGAAAGCGGCAGGAATCGCGAGAACTGTATAGCAGCTGGTGAGTAGCGCTGGTGAGTAGCAGCTGGCGAGTAGCGGCTGGTGAGTTTTGGACGTGCTGTACACAGAGTGCATCACGGTTGGGCTTTAAAGACTCGAAACTTTCTTCTTGCACGCCACGGGCGCATCGTCTACTATGAGTGGCGTCCTTTTAATCCCAATCCAATGCATGAGCGAGCAGGCGACGTGTGTTTTGGCAGTGCCGTGTTCGCGAGTCATGCGAATTCCGCGGTAGGCGCCTTCACCGGGGCTTGCCGGGGGGAATCCCACGACCAGGGCTTTCACGACGAAGCCCGACGAAGGAGGAGCAGTGAAGTTTTTCCTGGACACGGCTGACCTGAACGAGATCGAAGAGGCAGCGAGCTGGGGTGCGCTGGCCGGCGTCACCACCAACCCGTCGCTGTACGCCCGCATTGGCGGCAAGCTGGCCGACTTCGAAAACCACATCGCCCGCATCTGCGAGCTCGTCGACGGTCCGGTCAGCGCCGAGAGCGTTGCCATGACCCGCGACGAGATCGTGGCCGACGGCCGCCGCCTGGCCGCCATCGCACCCAATGTCGTGGTGAAGGTCCCCACGATGGTGGAAGGCCTCGCCGCCACGCGCACGCTCGCCGACGAGGGCATCCCCGTAAACATGACGCTGTGCTTCACGGTGCCGCAGGCGCTGTTGGCCGCCCGTGCCGGCGCGCGTTACATCTCGCCGTTCATCGGCCGCTTCGACGACATCTCCGAGGACGGCCTCGACCAGCTGAACAACGTGGTCACCGCCATCAATAACTACGACTTCACCGATTCCACCGTCAACGGCGAGCAAATCGAGATCATCGCCGCGTCGGTGCGCTCGGCCAATCACGTTACGCAGGCCGCGCTCATGGGCGCCGACATCGCCACCGTGCCGTTCGGCGTGCTGAAGAAGATGGTGCAGCATCCGCTGACCGACCGCGGCTTGGAATCGTTCATGAAGGACTGGGAGAAAGTTCAGAACGCGTAAAGTGCTGGGCGCCGGCGACTGCGGCGCCCGCTTTGCATAGTCAAGGCAACTGAAGAGAAAGAGCAGAACGCTTAATGGCAGAAGAAACCGAGAAGACCGCACCCGCCGAGGCTGAAGCCGAGAAGCCGCGCCGCCGCGTGCGCCGTTCCACCAAAGCCACTATCACTGAGGGCGAAAGCGCCGCTCCTGCAGCAGGCGAGGGCGAGGCCGCCGAGAAGCCGAAGCGCACGCCTCGCACGCGCAAGGCCGCTGCCGAGAAGGCCGAGGCGGCAGATGCCGCGAAGGCCGAGGCGCCCGCAGCTGAGGAAGCCGCCGAGAAGCAAGAGAAAGTGTCCAAGAAACAGGACACCAATGCGCAACGCCAAAACGGCGGTTCCAGCAACAACGGCAACGGCAACGGCAATGCCGGTTCCGGCAATTCCAACAACCAGCGCAGCAAGAACAACCGCCACAACCGCCGCCAGCGCAACCGCGAGGTCGAGCCGAGCGTTTCGCGCGAAGAGCTTGAAGCGCTGAAGGTCGCCGACCTGCGCGCAAAGGCCGAGGAGCTGGAAATCGACGCCACGGGCTTGAAGAAGGCCGAGCTCGTCGAGGCGGTGTATGCCGCCAGCGTGCGTGCCGAGGGCTTCCGCGACGTGTCCGGGATTTTGGACATCCTTTCCGACGGCTACGGCTTCCTGCGCTGCACGGGTTACCTTCCCGGCGAGAACGACTGCTACGTGGGCACCGCGCTCATCAAGCGCAACGGCTTGCGCAAGGGCGACTTCATCGAGGGCCAGACGCGCCCTGCCCGCGAAAACGAGAAATTCGCGGCCATTCAGAAAATCGTGCGCGTGAACGGCGTGCCGGTCGAGGAAATCGGCAACCGCCCGCGCTTCGCCGACCTGACGCCGGTGTACCCCGAAGAGCGCCTGATCATGGAACACGGCCACAACACCACGACCGCCCGCGTCATCGACCTGGTGGCGCCCATCGGCAAGGGCCAGCGCGGCCTGATCGTGTCGCCGCCGAAGGCCGGCAAGACCACCATCCTGAAGGACATCGCGGCGGCCATTCACGCAAACAACCCCGAGGTGCACCTGATGTGCCTGCTCGTGGACGAGCGCCCCGAGGAAGTCACCGACATGCAGCGCTCGATTCACGGCGAGGTCATCTCCTCGACGTTCGACATGCCTGCCGACAACCACATCGCCGTTGCCGAAATGGTCATCGAGCGCGCGAAGCGCCTGGTGGAAACGGGCGAGGACGTCGTCATCCTGCTCGACTCGATCACCCGCTTGGCGCGCGCGTACAACCTGGCGCAGCCGGCTTCGGGCCGTGTGCTTTCCGGCGGCGTCGATTCCACGGCGCTGTACCCGCCCAAGCGCTTCCTGGGCGCGGCGCGCAACATCGAGAACGGCGGGTCGCTGACCATCCTGGCGTCGGCCCTCATCGAGACTGGTTCGAAGATGGACGAGGTCATCTTCGAGGAGTTCAAGGGCACGGGCAACATGGAGCTGCGCCTCGACCGCGCGCTGGCCGACCGCCGGATCTTCCCGGCCATCGACCCGGTCGCGTCCGGCACGCGCAAGGAGGACCTGCTGCTCGACCCGCAGATGGCGCCGATCATCTGGGCGGTGCGCCGCATCCTCGCGAACATGAACAACACCGAACGCGCCATGGACATGCTCATCAAGTCCATCAAGCAAACCGACGACAACCAGGAGTTCTTGCTGCGCATGGCCCGCAAGGCCCAGAACAGCAAGACCGAAAGCCTCGAACTGTAGATTTGAACATCACCCCGTAGGTAACGTTCAGTTTTTTGAACATCACCCCAGGGGTAATGTTCAGTTTCCGGAGGAGCCATGCCGACCAACAACGAGTACTGGAATCACACGCAACCGGTGCAAGGCCAGCAGCAGTACCAGCAGCCCCAACCGCAATACGCCGCGCCGTACCAAGCGCCGCAACAGCCGCAACAGCCGCAGAAGAAGTCGCACGGCTGGATCGTCGCGATCGTCGTCATCGTGTGCCTGTTCATCTTCACGGGCTTCTGCGTCAGCATGTGCACGAGTTCCATCAACTCGCTATCCAGCACCACCTCGTCGCTCGACGGCCTCGACGGCGACGCCATCGCCATCATCGACATCGACGGCACGATTCAATACGACGGCAGCGCCTGCAGCCCCGAGGGTTTGAAGGAGCTGCTCGACGAGGCCGAGGACAACGACAACATAAAGGCCGTCGTGCTGCGCGTGAACTCGGGCGGCGGCACGGCCACGGCAGGCGAGGAGATGGCCGAGTACGTACGCCAATTCGCCGAGGTGAAACCCGTCGTGGTTTCCAGCGCGTCGATTAACGCCAGCGCCGCGTACGAGATCTCGTCGCAGGCCGACTACATCTTCGTCGCGAAATCGACCGAGATCGGCGCCATCGGCACAGCCATGCAGCTGACCGACATCTCCGGGTTGCTCGACATGCTCGGCGTGAACATGGAGGTCATCACCTCGGCCGACGAGAAGGACTCGTCGTACGGCTACCGTCCGCTCACCGACGAGGAGCGCGCCGAGTACCAGCGCATGGTCGACCAGATCAACGAGGTGTTCATTCAGAACGTGGCCGACGGCCGCGGCATGAGCATCGACGAGGTGAAGAAGCTCGCCACGGGCATGCCCTTCACCGGCATCGACGCCGTGGAAAACGGCCTGGCTGACAAGATCGGCACGCGCGAAGACGCCGTCGAGAAAGCCGCCGAGCTTGCCGGCATCACCGATTACACGACCACCGACCTGTACTTCGCCAACTACGACCTTTCCGGCCTGACCGATTTGCTGGGCAAATCCGACACGTCGGTCGAGGACCTCGTCGACCTGCTGAAGAGCGAGCAAAACGCCAAACTGCGATAACGGTACAATTGCCCGAAGGGAATAGTCCCCATGGGGCAACTAAGGATCGAACCATGACCTCCGCAAACACTTTCAACCGTCAAGACTGGCCGGCCCGCGCGGTCGTCACCGCGGGCATGCCGTACGGCAACAAGCCGCTGCATTTCGGGCATATCGCCGGCGTGTTCGTGCCGGCCGACTGCTATGCGCGTTTCCTGCGCGACCGCATCG
>JAFUCC010000026.1 GCA_017459925.1 Eggerthellaceae bacterium | reverse complement strand
CGGCCATGTGCGGGGCAACCTCAGGTCGAAGGACGATACCGATGTGTCTGCGCTCGCCCGTGAAATCGGCGGCGGCGGCCACAAGGCTGCTGCAGGGTTCAACTTGAACCTTCCGCTCGCGGATGCCCTCGAGTACATGGCTGAGAAGCTATCAGAGCTATTCTAGATGGACCTGATACCGGGTATGCGTTCCAGTACTGGAACGCATACCCGGTATCAGTTCCATTGCAAGGAGACGAAAATGAAACGCGGAGAGTCCGGGCTGTCGCTACTCATAGCCATCGATAAACCGGCTGGCATGAGTTCGCATGACGTCGTAAACCGAGTTCGTCGCGTTTTCGGGGAGAGGCGCGTCGGACATACTGGAACGCTCGATCCGCTTGCAACGGGCGTGCTTCCCATTTGCATAGGCCCCGCAACTCGTCTCGACCAATACATGACCGGTCACGACAAGCGCTACCGTGTGGCGATCGCATTCGGATGCGAGACGACGACCGATGATGCCGAAGGTGACCCAACGGTCACTGGATCGCCCGAGGGTTGGCTCTTCGACGAAGACCGTGTACGCGAATTCCTTGCGGGATACGTTGGCCCGCACGAGCAAGTACCGCCCCAGTACTCAGCCGTAAAAGTCGATGGAAAACGAGCGTATCAGCTTGCACGGTCCGGCAAGGAAGCGGATTTGGAACCCCGCCGAATCGAGGTGTACGAGGCCGATTTGGCGCAGTGCGTAGTCGACGAGCAGTCGAGAATGCTGGTTTGGTCGGTTGATTTCTCGGTGTCTAAAGGCACTTACATTCGGTCGCTCGCACGCGATATCGGGCGCGAGGTCGGATGCCCCGCTCATGTGGCCGCATTGCAGCGTCGGACGGCGGGCTGCATTTCGCTTGAAGACTGCGTTTCGATTGAATCGCTCGAAAACCTAGGCGTCAGCGCGGCGCTGGACCCCGTGGCCGTGCTCGGTTTCCGATATGCGTTCGGAGACGATAAAGAAAAGGCAATATCATCCGGTTCGAAGCTCGCTCGCGCAGACCTTGCGCTCAACGAACGCCTCCCTTTGGACAAAGAGCAAGCCGGATGCACGTGCATGAGCAGCGTCGTGCGAAGTGACGAACTTCCAAAACAAGGCGAGCTCGTTTCAGTCGTGGTGGGGAACAGGCTCAAGGCGCTGTACTCGTATGATGCTGTTAACGACGCGTGGAAGACTGCATGCGTGTTCAACATCGGAGTCATGCGCGGGTGACCCTACGCCTTTTAACGCTGTCCTATCACGCCAAAAATTCGACGTTTTAGAACTATATTTCCTGTTCTTACATTAGAATATGCGGGTTGCTGCTCTCAAGCGATTCTGCCCGGTTTGAAAACAGCAACGCTAACTGTCCCTAGCAGCAAGGAGGAGAAGGTGACTACAGCGGTAGCGTGGATGGCCCCGGTTTGCGCCCTTATCGGCATTCTGGTGGCTGCCTACCTCGGAAGCTCGGTGTTGAAGGCAGACCCGGGTTCCGAAAAGATGAACAGCATTTCCATTAAGATCCAGCAGGGTGCGCAGGCGTTCTTGTTGAGCGAGTACAAGTTGCTCATCATCTTCATGCTTGTCGTCGCGATCGTCATGGCCATCGTGCCCGTGCTGGGCCCGCTCATGGCGCTCGCATTCATCACCGGCGGCGTGCTTTCCGCCGCGGCTGGCTACGTCGGCATGTACGTCGCCACGCGCGCGAACACCCGCACGGCGCATGCGGCTGAGGAATCGGTTGCCAAGGCGCTGAACATCAGCTTCAAGTCGGGCCTCACCATGGGCTTGTGCGTCGCTTCGTTCGCGCTCATGGGCTTGTCGCTCTGGCTGCTTCTGCTCGTGTTCGGCGTCGACCTGTCGCTGCCCGAGCTCATTCACGAGCGCATCGACATCGTCGAAGGCTTCGCCACTGGCGCATCGGCCGTGGCCCTGTTCGCCCGTGTTGGCGGCGGTATCTACACCAAGGCTGCTGACGTGGGCGCCGACCTCGTGGGTAAGGTCGAAGCCGGCATTCCCGAGGACGACCCGCGTAACCCGGCGACCATCGCCGACAACGTGGGCGACAACGTTGGCGACGTCGCGGGCATGGGCGCCGACCTGTTCGAGTCGTACACGGGCTCCATCCTGGCTCCGACGATCCTCGCCGCCACGTTCGGCGCGCTCGGCTACTTCAACGGCGCCATCGACTTCGTGTGGGCGCTCGTCACGCCGGTCATCATTGCCGCTTGCGGCATCATCACGTCGATCATCGGCCTGTTCGCCGTTCGCACGAAGGAAGGCGGCGAGCTGCACAAGGCTCTGAACCGCGGTACCTACCTGGCCGCCGGCATCGAGATCGTCGTCATCTTCGTGATCTTCTTCATCTGGAATTCGCAGACCTATGACTGCCAGCCGCTGTACCTGTTCGGCTCGGTCATCTGCGGTTTGGTTGCCGGTCTTCTCATCGGCAAGATCACCGAGTACTTCTGCTCCGATGCGTACAAGCCGGTTCACAAGATCGCCGAGTCCGCTGAAACCGGCGCGGCTACGGTCATCATCGAGGGCCTTGGCACGGGCATGCTTTCCACCATCGCCCCTATCATCCTCGTCGCACTCGCCATCATCGGCGCGTACACGTTCGGCAACATGGCGTTCCCGAACGCCAACGTCGAAGCAGGCGGCATTGCCGCTGGCCTGTTCGGCGTTGGCCTGGCAGCAACGGGCATGCTGTCCAACACCGCCATCACCATCGGCGTCGACGCCTACGGCCCTGTCGCTGACAACGCTGGCGGCATTGCCGAGATGGCCGGCCTTCCCGAGGAAGTGCGCGACCGCACCGACGCCCTCGACGCCGTCGGCAACACCACGGCTGCCATCGCGAAGGGCTTCGCCATTTCGTCTGCAGGCCTTGCCGCCATCTCGCTGTTCGTGTCCTATCAGGCCACGATGCATGCTCAGATCCTCGGCTTCGAGTTGACGCTGACCGACCCGCTGATCGTCGCCGGCATCTTCATCGGCGCCATGATGCCGTTCATGTTCGCAGCCCTCACCATGGGCGCTGTGTCGCGCGCGGCCCACGCAATGGTCGAAGAGGTCCGTCGCCAGTTCCGCGAGATTCCCGGCATCATGGAATACGAGAACGAGCCCGAGTACGACAAGTGCGTCGGCATTTCCACGACGTCTGCTCTGCATGAGATGATGCTTCCCGGCATCCTCGCCGTCGTCGTGCCGATCGTCATCGGCTGCTTCAACCCGGCCATGCTCGGCGGCTTCCTCGCCGGCGCAGTTGCTACGGGCATGCTCATGGCCATCTTCATGTCGAATTCCGGCGGCGCATGGGATAACGCCAAGAAGTACATCGAGAAGGGCGCCCATGGCGGCAAGGGCTCCGAGGCCCACAAGGCTGCCGTCGTCGGCGACACGGTTGGCGACCCGTTCAAGGACACCTCCGGTCCGTCCATGAACATCCTCATCAACCTCATGACGATCATCTCGCTGACCTTCAGCCCGCTGTTCATCATGATTCAGACGCTGCTGTAAGAGCAATTGCGGTTCATGTACTTGAAAGCCCGCTTTCGAGCGGGCTTTCTTATTGTGTTGCGGAATGAGTAGCAGGAAATGAGTAGCAGGACGTTCCTCTTACTCATTTTCAGGGGGACGGGGATCGGATTCGGACGCCTTGCGAAAATGAGTAAGAGGAACGTCCTGCTACTCATTTATAGCGTTGGGCGATGAGAGGCGCGCTTGAAAGCGAGCGTTTTCTGCAGTTCGACAACGGCTTGGAACATGATGTCGCGTTCGTCTTGCGCCATCGAGTCGGATTGCTTCAGCTGTGCGTTCATCGTCGCAAGGGAAGCTTCCATATCGCCGATCTCGAGTTCTTCGATTAGGTAGGAGATTGCCTGCTCGAGATTCTCTCCGTCGGCAAGGGTTGCGCCTGTGAGCGAGCCAGCTGCGCGCGGCGTTTTCTCGGCGATGCGCGTGATGAGGTTCGCGGCAGAAATATCGGGCTTGTCGGCTAAGATGGCAAGCATCGTCTCGGCGATTTGGGCATTTGCCATGCCGTGCCATTGCGTTTGCGCGAGCGAATCGGCATGCAGAAGGGCTTCTTCGGGGTTCTGGCACAGCAGGCTGAGCAAACGCCGTTCGAACTTACGTCGGCTCTTCTCGCTTTCGCTTATCTCGATGGAAGGCGCGGGTTGCGCAGCCTCTTCCTGGCCGCTTTCGCGATACGTTCGCGGTGGTTGGACTCGGGCAAGCGCTTCGAGCACGTCGGCTTCCCTCATCTGCAACCGGCTTGCGAGTTGAACAGCGTAGTCCTTCGCAAGGAGCGAGGTCTTTATCGGCGCCAAAACCGATAGGGCATCAGACAATGCGCGCGTGCGTCCCTCGGCGCTTGTCAAATCGTGCGCGGCAAGCCTGCGGTCGATACCGTATAGCACGAGGGGTTTCGCGTCATCGACAAGCGTGCGGAGTTCGTCGGCGCCACGTTGGGTGACGAAGTCGGCGGGATCGAGGTCGTCTGGCAACGTGACGGCGCACAGTTCGACGCGCGCCTTCCCGGCTTCGGGCGTCATGTCCTCGTTGATGAACCCCAATGCACGGTCGGCGGCGCGCTGACCTGCGGCATCGCCGTCGAACAAGTACACGATGCGTTTCGAGGCATGCTTCGAGATGAGGCGGATGTGCTGGATCGTGAGCGCCGTGCCAAGCGTTGCGACGGCGTTCTCGATGCCGTTCTCATGAAGCGTAATGACGTCGGTATAACCCTCGACGATGATGGCCACTCCCGTGTTCGTCATGGCCTTCTTGGCTTTATCGAGTCCGTACAAGACATTCGACTTGTGGAATAGCGGCGTCTCCTGCGAGTTCAGGTATTTCGGCTCGCCATCGCCTATGACACGGCCGCCGAAGGCGATACATTCGCCTTGCGGGTCGAATATCGGGAACATGACGCGGTTGTAGAACCGGTCGTTCACGCGTCCACCATCGCGTTGCACCGCGACGTTCGCGTCGATCATCTCCTGGGGCTTGAAGCCCTTTGACGAAAGGTGGCGCACCAGCGCTTGCCTGCCAGGAGCGAAGCCGAGCTTCCACTTCTTGGGAACGGCGCCGCCGAGGCTTCGCCCACCAAGGTATGCACGTGCCTTATCTGCATCGTCCGACTTTCCACGCATGAGCTGCGCATGGTAGAACTCGCATGTCTCGGCGCAGACCGCCCTCAGGCGTGCTTTATGACCTTGCGTGACGCCGCTTCCGCCCGTTTCATGTATATCAATGTGGGCGCGATCTGCGAGGAACCGCACAGCATCGGGAAACGTCAGGTCATCGAGTTTCATGATGAACTTGAAGACATCGCCGCCTTCGCCGCATCCGAAGCAATGCCAAAGCTGCGTGGAAGGGTCGATCTTGCATGACGGCGTTTTCTCATTATGAAAAGGGCAGCAGCACCAGAAATCGCGGCCGCGTTGTTTAAGCGGCACGCGTTCTCCGAATATCGCAACTATGTCGCTTGCGTCACGGACTTTCTGGATATCTTCGTCGCTGATTGCCATGAGGGTATAATAGCGCAAACATACCGAACCATAGGGGCGAGCAGATGCTGGCCCCTGCGAAAGCGAATAGAGAGACAACGTACCATGACCGCGGCCAAGATACCCTACCTAACGCTCGAACCTGAAATCGAGAAAGCCATCCAAGAAGACCGCGCGAGAAACTGGCGCAACCCCCTTGCCTTCAAAGACGAAGACGTCGTACGCCGCGAGGATAACGCGCATGATTACGCAACGACCACGCGGCCTGCGTTTGCTCGCGACATCGAGAAGATCATCAACATCCCCGCGTACAACCGCTATGCGGACAAGACACAGGTTTTCTCGTTCGTGGAAAACGACGACATCTGCCGCCGCGGCCTTCACGTTCAGCTCGTGAGCCGCATATCTCGTGCAATTGGCGAATTGCTGGGGCTCAACGTGCAGCTCATCGAAGCAATCGCGCTCGGCCACGATTTGGGCCATACGCCGTTCGGCCATGCGGGGGAGCGGTACCTGTCTGAAAACTATGAACAGCGAACGGGCTTGTGCTTCCGCCACAATGTGCATTCGGTGCGCGTTATGGACCAGCTATACCGTCGCAACATAAGCTTGCAGACGCTTGACGGGGCGCTGTGCCACAACGGCGAATTCGCGCAGCAGGTCCTTCAGCTTGGCAGCACGAAGACGTTCGAGGAGCTCGACGAGGCCGTGAGCTTATGCACGGCCGATGCGAAGCAGATCAAGACGCTGCGGCCATCGACGCTCGAGGGCTGTGTCGTTCGCGTGTCGGACATGATCGCCTATATCGGCAAGGACCGCGCCGATGCAATCGATGTGGGCATCATCGGATCGCATTCGATCTTCGACTCGACGTATATCGGGCGCACGAACGCGCAGATCATCAACAACATGACGGTCGACATCGTGAATAACAGCTATCGCAAGGACCACATCGCGATGAGCGAAGAGGCCTTCGAGGATATCGTGCTGGCCAAGAAGCAGAACTACGAGAAGATCTACTTCCAAGAAGGCACGGTTTCCGAATTCGAGAACATCGTGCAGGAAATGTTTGCGGAACTCTACGAGCGCTTGCTGCAAGACTTGCTTGCAGGTGACGAGTCATCGCCCGTGTTCAAGCATCACGTGCAATCGCTTGTTGCAAAATCGGTCGCCATAAAGCGTGACGAGTACTTGAACGAAGAGCCGAACCGCATCATCACCGATTACATATCGTCGATGACCGATAGCTATTTCATCGCGTTGCACCGCCACCTGTTCCCGAACAGCCCCCATCGCATCTTCAAACGCGAGTATTGCGATGATTTGTGACGTTTGTCCTTCTGTCCGTCTCTTGTTGTTGGAAGGGGGTTCGAGCTTGTTCTCGCTCGCATGGGAAACATAATTGTTGCCATATCCGGCTGCGGAATCGCTCTCACCCCTTCCAACAACAAGAGACTACGCTCTTCCGATTGGGGCCTTTCAACCAGGTCGGTTGCCTTACTTGCCTGATATAATCACGAAGTCAATCATTTGATAATTGCAGAAGGAATAACATGCTCAAAATCGTCCAATCCCCTGACCCGTTGCTCAACCAGATTAGCGAGCCCTGCGATCCGAGCGACCGCAGCTTGAAGAAGCTTGCAAAGCAGATGGAAAAAGCCATGTATGCCACCGACGGCGTCGGCATCGCCGCCCCGCAGGTTGGCGTTTTAAAGCGCCTCATCGTCGTCGAGACGACGCCCGATGACGAAGGCGGGGCACGCAACCCGCTTGCATTGCTCAACCCGGAAATCGTCGAAACGTGGGGCGAACCGGAGATCAACGAAGAAGGCTGCCTCTCATGCCCCGGCATCTACGTGCCGATCGAGCGCAAGCCGTGGGCTCGCGTGCGGTATCAGGACTTCAAGGGCGAGGAATGGGAAATCGAAAGCGACGGCCTGCTGGGTCGCTGCCTTCAGCACGAAATCGACCACTTGAACGGAATCACGCTGTTTGAAAGCGCTAGTCCGCGCGAGCGCATCAAGGCGCTTGCCGCTTATGAAGAAGCGCGTCGTCTAGGCGCGAAACCGGGCGAAGTCTCTGTCGACAAGCGGAAGGTCCGTTAATGCGCATCGTCTTCATGGGAACGCCAGACCTTGCCGCCACCATCCTGAAGAGGCTGGCCGATGCGCATGAGGTCGTTGGCGTCGTGACGCGTCCCGATGCCGTGCGCGGCAGGGGAAACAAGGCAATTCCGTCTCCCGTGAAAGAAGTTGCGCTTTCACTCGGCATTCCGGTTTACGAACGCACTTCTTTTCGCGATCGGGAATCCGTTGAACAGCTCGAGTTGTTGAACCCCGATGTGGTTTGCGTTGCCGCATGCGGAATCATCCTGCCGAAGGACGTGCTCGACATTCCGCGGTTCGGGTGCCTCAACGTGCACACATCGCTGCTTCCCCGATGGCGAGGCGCAGCACCCATCGAGCGTTCGATCCTTGAAGAAGACGCCATGACGGGCGTTTGCATCATGCGTATGGAAGAAGGCCTCGATACCGGAGATTACTGCCGTCGCGTCGAGGTGCCGATTGAGCAGAAGAACGTCGCGGAGCTGTCTGACGAGTTGGCGCGTGTTGGCGCGGATCAGCTTGTGGAGGCGATTGCGGAAGTCGTAAACGGTACAGCAGTGTGGACTTCGCAAGGAAGCGATGGAATCACGTATGCCGAGAAGATCAAGAAGGGGGAGCTTTCGCTCGACCCTTCCGACACCGCCCGGCGCGCTGTCGCGAAAGTGCGCGCATCGAACGCGGCGCATCCGGCTCGTATCGAGATCGCCGACCGCACGCTTGCCGTGGAACGGGCGTCGGTAGTTGAAGACGAGCAGGGAGCGTCCCTTTGCGCCGACTTGGAAGCGGGTCAGGCCCGGTTTGCCGCCAAACGGCTTTTCCTGAAGGCGAATGATGGGGCGTTCGAGCTTCTGAACGTGAGACCAGATGGCAAGAAGAGCATGGATGCCCGTTCGTTTGCGGGCGGCATCCAGGGAATCAAGAACATGCAACTGACGTGGGGGAGAGCATGAGCGAGGAAACGAAAGGCGCAGAGGGGAACGAAGGGCGTCGCAGCTGGGTTCCCAATCGCAAGCAGAAACCGCGGAAGAGCAAGAAGGAGTTCGACCGCAAGAAAATGGAAAACCTCGTGGACGAGGACAAGCCCGTGTACAAGGGCGAACTCGACCCGCGGAAGAAGGATCCTGCACGCAAGCCCCGCTCGGTTTCCCGTTCCGAAGAGAAGGTGCGGGCGAAAGCCGAGCGCCTTGCGGAAGAAGACCCCGCGCTCGCAGCCAAGAAGGTCGTGAAGATAACCGATTTCCGGGACCAGTTCGAACGATGCGATGCAAGTCCCGGCAGGCTTGCCGCCTTATATGCTACACAGCAAGTACGGCGTCGTCAGGCTTATGCGCAAGAGGTTATCGAAGCGACGATCGACAAGTCGACGATATCCCAGCAGGACCGCGCTTTCGCGACGCTGCTCACGCTTGGCGTCGTAAGCTCGGTGGGCGCGCTCGACATCATCATCAACCGGTGCCTGGCAAGCCCGCGCGACATCAAGCCCGACGTGCGCGATGCCATGCGCATCTCGGCATACGAGATCATGTACCTTCGCAAAGCGCCTCATGCCGCCCTCGACCAGGGTGTCGAGCTCGTGCGCGCAGTGGCGCCGAGCGCATCGGGCTTGGCGAATGCCGTGCTGCATCGCGTGCTCGAGTCGACAGCGGAATTCCCGTTCGGCGATCCCTCCAAAGATATCGACGCGCTTGCGCTCGTGTACGCGTTCCCGTCATGGTTGGCTCGAAAGCTCGTCGAGGATATGGGCGCCCAGGCTGCTGTCGACCTCATGCGAGCGTCGAACGATCCGGCCCCGCTGTTCATCCACGTGAACGCCATCAGGGCAACTGACGAAGAAGTCGTTTCGCTCTTCGAGGAAGTCGGCGCCCAGGTTGAGCCTGCTTCGGCGGGCGGCGTCGAAGTGCCCGGATGCTATCGCGTATCCGACGCGCGCGTGCTCACGGACGGGCGCATTAGGAGACTGTTTGGGCAGGGCAAGGTGCTCGTCTCCGACGCATCCGCCCAAGCTGTCGCGAAGAGCGTGTTGGAACTCGGCGAGCCAGAATCGATCCTCGAGGTCGGTGCGGGCCGGGGCACAAAGACCATCATGCTGCAATCTGACGCCATGCGCGCGTTCGGCAAGCAGCTCAACCTCACCTCTATGGACACTCACGCCTTCAAGACCGAACTGTTGAAGGCGCGTGCTGCGGAATACGGCGTTGAGATTTCAGAGGTTGTTGCGGGAAATGCCACGCGGCTCGATTCGGTCATGCCCGGTAGGGAATTCGATGTCGTGTTCATCGACGCACCGTGCTCGGGGCTTGGAACGCTCCGCCGCCATCAGGACATACGTTGGCGCATAAGTCCCGAGCAGATCGACGAGCTTGCCGAAACCGGCTTTGAACTGCTGAAATCTGCTGCAGGCCATGTGGGCAAGGGCGGCTCTATCGTATACGCCACATGCACCGTCACGTATGCTGAAAACAATGGTGTCGTGAAACGGTTCCTCGAAAGCGAGGAGGGCGCCGACTTCAAGCTCGTGCCGATAAACGGCAAAGCATGCTTTTCTACTCAGATTTCTGGAAATTCTCCCGATGCGCACTTTGCAGCGCGGTTCGTTCGTGTACAATAGCGCTCCATGAGCAAGCTTTGGATTAACATTATTGCGCGAATTACCAGCCGACCTCGGGGCGGTGAAGGTGCGTGCGCTTAATCCAAGGCAAACGCCAACCTTTGACGAGCGGACCCGAGGCGGCTAGCGGGTCCGCTCGTTTCGTTTACTGGAAGACTTTTCGTGAAAGAGAGCCATCATGGATGAACCGAACATCAAGGAAGTTGCAGAGCGTATCCGCCTGCTTCGCGAAGACTGCGACCTCACCATGCAGGAAATGGCCGACGCGACTGGGCGCACCGTGCAAGAGTACGCCGCGCAGGAATCGGGCGAGCAGGACCTGTCGTTCACGTTCCTGTACAAGTGCGCGAAAGTGCTCGGCGTCGACGTCATCGAGCTTTTGACGGGCGAAACGCCGCACCTGAAAGGCTATTCGCTCGTGCGCGCGGGCGAAGGGCTCGCCATCAAGCGCCGTGCGGGCTTCGAGTACCTGCACAAGGCACCGCATCTTCAGGGGAAGCTCGCAGAGCCGTTCGTGGTTACCGCCCCGTACATCGAGGAAGCACAGGATCAGCCGATTCACCTTTCATACCACAAGGGAATGGAGCTTGACTTCGTGATATCAGGCCAGCTGCGGTTCGCGTACGAGAACCATACCGAAGAACTCGGGCCTGGCGATACGGTCATGTACGATTCCGGACGCGGCCATGGCATGATCGCCATCGGCGGCGAGCCGTGCGTGTTCTTAGCGGTCGTCATGAACCCGGAGGGCGAGATTATCTAGGCGTTGCGAAATTGAACATCACCCCTGGGGTAATGTTCAATTTCGACAGCGCCGGCAAACGGTAATCTGCTCACCATCGATCCAGAAGGAACACTGCTATGCGAAACATAAACCTCCGCTACGTCGACGAGACGTATGACGATAACGGCGTGCTGCAAACGTACTCCGTCCATTATCCTGAAACGTTCAACTTCGCTTACGACGTTGTCGACGACATTGCCGTGAACGACCCGGAGCGCCGTGCCATGGTCTGGTGCAATCCCGAAGGCGAGGAGCATGTCTTCACCTTCGCCGACATGAAGAAGTGGTCCGACAAGACTGCGAACTTCCTGAAAGGGCAGGGCCTCGGAAAAGGCGACTTCGTTATGGTCATCTTGCGCCGGCATTACCAGTTCTGGTTCACGGCGCTCGCGCTTGCGAAGCTCGGCTGCGTCATGGTCCCTGCGACGTTCATGCTGAAAGAGCACGACTTGGAATACCGCCTGAACGGCGCTTCCATCAAGGCTATCATCACGACGTCTGTCGGAGACATCGCGAACATCGTGGAATCGACGCTCGATAAGTACGATTGCCCGACCGTCGAGAAGCTCATGCTCGTGAACGGCGCGGGCGGAGGACTCACGCCCTTGGACGACAATGGAGCCCCGGTTTCCGACGAGCTGGTGGGAAGCAAGCTTTCAGGCGAAGCGGGAATCTGCGCTGCGACGGCCGATAGAGAGGGTTGGGTCGATTTCAACGCGGGAGTGCGTGCTGCATCCGATAGTTTCGAGGCTATCGAGACGCTCGCGGCAGATCCCATGCTCATGTACTTCTCGAGCGGCACGTCGGGTAACCCGAAGATGGTTCTGCACGATTCCGGGTATGCCATCGGGCATCTCATGACGGCCAAGCACTGGCATAACGTACGCCCCGATGGCATCCACTTCACGATTGCCGATACGGGGTGGGGCAAGGCCGTATGGGGCAAGTTCTACGGGCAATGGCTCATGGAGGCGTGCGTCTTCACGTATGACTTCGACCGTTACCATGCGGCCGAGATACTCAACCTCATCAAGAAGTACCAGATCACCACGCTATGCTGTCCGCCCACCATGTACCGCCTCATGATGCAGGAGGATTTCGAGCAGTTCGACCTTTCGTCGCTCGAGTACTCCACGACGGCCGGCGAGGCGCTGAACCCCGACATCTTCAACTGGTGGAAGGAAGTGACCGGCCTCACCATCTTCGAGGGGTTCGGGCAAACGGAAACGCCGCTCACCATCGGCAACCTCACGAACACGACGCCGCGCCCCGGCAGTATGGGCAAGCCTGTGCCGCTGTTCCATACGGAAATCCACCGCGAGGACGGTACGCGTTGCGAAGTCGGCCAGACGGGCGAAATCTGCATCCGCATGCCCGAGGTTCCGGCTGGCATCATGATGGAGTACTACCGCAACCCCGAAAAGACGGCCGATGCGATTTACGACGGCTGGTATCACACGGGCGACACCGCCTGGTGCGATGAGGACGGGTACTACTGGTATGTCGGGCGCAACGACGACGTCATCAAGTCGAGCGGCTACCGCATAGGCCCCTTCGAGATCGAAAGCGTCATGCTCGAACATGAGGCCGTGCGCGAATGCGCGGTGACCGGCGTACCCGACCCCGTGCGCGGCAAGGCCGTGAAGGCCACGGTCGTTTTGGCTGATGGATGGAAGGCGTCCGACGAGCTGACGAAGGAACTCCAGAAATGGGTGAAGAAGCAGACGGCGCCCTATAAGTACCCGCGCATCATCGATTACGTTGACGAGCTGCCCCGCACGGTGAATGGAAAGATCCGCCGCGTGGCAATTCGCCAGAACGATGAAAAAAAGAATATCGACGGACTAGTGTAATGCAGGAATCGCCCTCCGCGCTGGGAGGGTGTTCGCCTACAGCTGCTCGCTAAATAGAGAAGTTAGTGAAATCATTAGAATATTTAGCTGCGCAAGCGGCGAACACCCTCCCAGCGCGGAGGGCGCTAGTTGGGGAAAGGCCGTTCAACATGGGAATACCTCGGAAGCTTGCAGAGGCGTTGAGGCCTGTCACCGTGATCGTGGGGCACTATGGGGCGGGGAAGACTAACTTCGCTGTGAATTTGGCTGTTGATTTGGCGGGCGAGGGGCACGAGGTCGCTGTTGTCGACCTGGACGTCGTGAATCCGTATTTTCGGGCATCCGAACAGCGCAAGGCGCTTGAAGAGAACGGCGTGAGGCTTATCGCACCGGTGTTTTCCGAAGCAGGGACGAGTCTGGATGTCCCAAGCCTTACCGGGGCAATAGCTCCTGCAATACAGAGCGTGAACGATGATGCGTACGTGATCATCGACGCGGGAGGCGACGATGTCGGCGCAACGGCGCTCGGGCGCTTCGCACCGTTCGTAAAGCAGCGCGAGTATGCGATGCTGTACGTGGCGAACCGCTTTCGCAACCTTGTGCAGGATCCCGAAGATGCGCTCGAGAACCTTCGCGAAATCGAGATGGCCTCGCATTTGCAGGCAACTGCCATTGCGAACAATTCTCATCTGAAAGACGCGACGACGGCTGAAACGGTCGAATCTGGACGCGAGTACGCCCTGAAGCTTTCCGATATCATGGGCCTGCCCCTTGTATGCACGACTGTCCCTCAAAATGTCGATGTGCCGGATTTCGAGGGTCGATATAATGTCAAGGCGCTTGTAAGGACGCCTTGGGAGTAAGTAAGTGGAACAGATACCGGGTATGAGTTCCACCAAAGTGGAACTCATACCCGGTATCTGTTCCACTGGGAGTGAGTAAACTTTGAGTAGCAACGAGACAACAACCTGCCCGAACTGCGGGGCGGGGTTCTCGAACACGGCATCGAAATGCCCGTATTGCGGTGCGTTGAACCCAAGCGGCGCCGAAGCGGCGTACATGGAACAGCTCGAGGGGCTGAGGCAAGACACCGACGACCTCGACAACGAGGCGATGAGCGATCTTAAAGCGTCGGTGTTCAGCAACGGCAAATCCATCATTCGGGTCATGCTCATCGTCGTCATCGTTATCGTCTTGCTCGTAGTGCTTGCGAACTGCTTGGATCTTTAGGGAAGGAGGGTACGGCTCATGAAATGTCCGAGTTGCGGTGGGCAGATGGGTCTCGAAGATGCGTCGTGCCCCTATTGCGGCACGCCCAATGCCATGGCGATTCAGCATCAATCCGATATGAACCGTTACCGTGCGGAATATGAGCGCACCCAAAGCGAGGTTCTCGAAAACACTACGTTCATGAAGAGGAACGGCAGCTGGCTTATCATCCTCGTCATCCTGCTCATCGCCCTTGTCGGCGGAATCGTGCTGCAAGCAGCTTCTTGGGATATCGGTTACTCCATTCGCGAGAAGAACGCCGAACGCACCATGCAGGCCGATAAGCTTGCGTTGGATTCATATCTTGAGCAGGGAGATTACGGTAAATTCGTTGGGTACTACGATGCGAACGACCTCTATTACATGCGGGACGATTCGTACATGGCCGTGCAAAGCGCGGCGCGTGCATACGCGGACATAATCCATTACGTGGGTTCGATTAACGATCCTAATGAGTACTCGTTCAATCCTGATCATATTTCGAACACGTGCGAATATATTGCCCGGGATTTGAATCGCATATTCACGCTCGAGCAGCAATACTCCTACGGCATCGACGAATACCTCCCCGCATCCATGCGTGGCTATGCGGACGATATGCGCGAACGCACTGGCGCTATCGCGATGGCGTACTTCGGGTTCACAAAGGAAGACGTGCAAGCGATACCCGACCTTTCGATCAAAAAGCTCGCTTCGATGATCGAGGAGGGAATAGCGCGATGAAGCAGTCTTCGAAGGGCAAGCGCACCCCCTTGAAAGCGTTCGCGATCATACTCGCCGTACTTGTCGTGGTGTTGTATGTGACTGCCGGCATGAGGATTAACGACGTATCTCAGGGTCCGAGATACGATTACGATGCCCGCGATTACCAGTTCTCGGTATCGCGCAATCGGTTCGGCATGCTCTACGACACTGCCATTCAGGACATGAACAGGCAGGCGGAGTACACCGAGCAAGTGGAGGAATACCGGGCGCTTGCGTTCTATTATGAGCAAGCGGTTTTAGAGCATGCGTACCGTGTCGCGGGCGATGCCGAAAAGGCCGATGCGTTCGCCGAGCGCATGGGCGAATACGAATCGCAGCTCGGCTCGATGTCCGATAAGACATCAGCTGTGCGGGAAGCTATCGGCAGCTAACAGGAGCACCCCGCTGGTGCGCTGTTCCACCTGCGGCATCGGTTCCATTCGTGTGCCGTTCCGCGATGCGTTAATCAAATTGCCATACTTTAGCGGTATGCTTAATAAGTTCGCGTTTAACGGAACGAGAGGGAATTATGGCAAGAATCGAAGTAGACGAGTTCTTCTGCAAAGGCTGCGGCCTATGCACGACGGTGTGCCCCAAGGGCATCATCGAACTCAACCAAGAAGTCATAACCGACAAGGGGTACCACCCGGCCCATTGCACTGACCAGAGCCAGTGCATCGGGTGCGCCACGTGCGCAGTCATGTGCCCCGACGTTGCCATCAAGGTCTGGAGGTGATCGACATGGCAGAGAAAGTACTCATGAAGGGCAACGAGGCTATCGCCGAAAGCGCCATCCGCGCAGGATGCCGTTTCTTCTTCGGCTATCCCATCACGCCTCAGACCGAGCTTGCGGCCTACATGGCCAAGCGCATGCCGAAAGAAAACGGCACGTACCTGCAGGCTGAATCCGAAATCGCGGCCATCAACATGGTGTACGGCGCAGCTTCGGCAGGCGCTCGCGTCATGACGTCGTCTTCGTCGCCCGGCATCTCCCTGAAGAGCGAGGGCGTGTCTTATATCGCCGGCTCCGATTTGCCGTGCCTCATCATCAACATCGAGCGTGGCGGCCCGGGCCTCGGCTCCATTCAGCCTTCCCAGTCCGATTACTGGCAGGCCACGCGCGCCCTTGGCCACGGCGACTTCCAGATGGTCGTCTACGCGCCTTCCACGGTGCAGGAAATGGCCGACCTCACGTACGGCGCCTTTGACGTCGCTGATAAGTACCGCACGCCCGTGATGATTTTGGGTGACGGCATGCTCGGTCAGATGATGGAGCCTGTCGCGCTGCCCGAGCCGCGCACGAGCCTTCCCGAGAAGCCGTGGGCGACTACAGGCCACAAGAACGAGCGCAAGAAGAACATTACGAACTCGCTGTACCTCGACGCCGAACTGCTCGAGAAATCGAACAAGGAGCGTTACGAGCGCTACGACGTCATCAAGGCCACCGAGCAGATGTCCGAACAGGTCGACTGTGAAGACGCTGACATCGTTGTCGTCGCGTTCGGCGCCTCGTCGCGCATTGCGCGCTCGGCTGTGCGCGCAGCACGCGAGCAGGGCATCAAGGCGGGCCTGTTCCGCCCGATCACGCTGTGGCCGTTCCCGGTTGACGCGCTGAAGCAGACGGTCGGCAAGGCGAAGGCCTACCTGTCCGTCGAGATGAACATGGGCCAGATGATCGACGACGTGCGCCTGGTCGTCGAAGGAAACGCCCCCGTCGAGTTCTACGGCCGCGTGGGCGGCGTCATTCCCACGCCCGCAGAAGTGCTCGAGAAGATTCGCCAGATCAACGAAGGGTTGGGTGAGTAGCATGGCCCAAGCTGAAGAGAAACTCATCTTCGAGCGCCCGCATTCGCTGGCGCCGGTCGTCACGAACTATTGCCCCGGCTGCACGCACGGCATCGTGAACCGCCTCGTCGCCGAGGTCATCGACGAACTCGGCATCGAGGGCAAGACCATCGGCATCTCGCCGGTCGGCTGCTCGGTCATGATGTACAACTTCTTCAACTGCGACATGATCGAGGCCGCGCACGGTCGCGCTCCCGCGGTCGCCACGGGCGTGAAGCGCGTGAATCCGGACAACGTCGTGTTCGCCTACCAGGGCGACGGCGACTTGGCTTCCATCGGCATGGCCGAGACGGTGCACGCTGCAACGCGTGGCGAGAAGATCACCATCATCTTCATCAACAACGCCATTTACGGCATGACAGGCGGCCAGATGGCCCCGACGTCGCTGCCGAACCAGGTGACGCAGACCTCGCCGTATGGCCGCGATGTTTCCACGGCCGGCTATCCGGTGCGCGTGTGCGAGCTGCTCTCGTCGCTCGACGGCGTGGCGTACCTCGAACGCGTGACGGTCGATAACAAGCGCAACATCGTGAACGCGAAGAAGGCCATCAAGAAGGCGTTCCAGAACCAGATCGACGGCATCGGCTACTCGCTTGTCGAGGTCGTTTCCACGTGTCCGACGAACTGGGGCATGACGCCGACTGACGCGTTCGCGTGGATGCGCGAAAATATGCTCCCGTACTATCCGCTCGGCGTGTACAAGGACGTCGTCGCCGAAGGATACGCGACGGCTGCCGAGGCTGCAGCAGCACGCGCTGCCGCATGCCCCATCGCCATGGCAGACAATCCGCAGCTCGACGAGATTCATGCTGCGAACAACGCTCAGGGAGGTGCGCAATAATGGAAGAGATGCGCATCGTTTTCGCAGGATTCGGCGGTCAGGGCCTGCTGTTCGCCGGCAAGGTCGTCGCTTACGCGGGCCTCATCGATGACCGCGAGGTTTCGTGGCTTCCTTCGTACGGTCCCGAAATGCGCGGCGGCACCGCCAACTGCTCGGTCACGCTTTCCGACGAGCCCATCGGCAGCCCGCTCATCATGGATCCGAACAACCTCATCGCCATGAACCAGCCCTCGCTTCTGAAGTTCGAGAACGAGGTCACGCCTGGTGGCCGCATTTTCGTCGACACGTCGCTCGTGAACCGCCTTCCCGAGCGCGCCGACGTCGAGGTGTTCGCGCTTGAGGCCACCAACATGGCCGAGGAAGCCGAGCTTAAGGGACTGGCCAATATCGTGCTGGTCGGCAAGATGCTGAAGGAGACGTCGTTCTGCGCGCCTGAAACCATCGAAGCCGCCATTCGCAAGGCTGTTCCCGCCCGCAAAGCCGCCCTCGTCGAGAAGAACCTGCAGGCGCTGAAGCTGGGAATGGAAGCGTAGAAGAATCGCCTGATTGGTTGAACATCACCCCAGGGAAGATGTTCAAATTTACTGAGGCCCTATCTTTGCGCAGGAACGTTCTTTCAATTTGAACATCTTCCCTGGGGTGATGTTCAACCAGCCGACTAAGCGGCGGTTGGGGCGGCGTTTGTTATAGGTGCTCGATTATCAAAGAGAGGTTCTCGTTCACGAGGGCCTCTCTTGCGCATACTTGGACGAAACGCAGCAGGTATGCCTGCATGCCCGGTTCCACGTCGTGCTCGCCGATGGCGAATGTGATGCGTGCAGGTTCGCCCATTTCTGAGAGGCAATCGGCCAAGGCGGCGAGGTTCGCGCCATAGTAATCGGGAAAGCCGAGCTTCTTCGCCACGAATGCGTGCAAATCCTCTTGCGAGGTGCAGCGTGCGCCGATGATGCGAACTTCGCGTATGTCGTTCATCGTATCCTCCCGGGTAGCCCAAAGGGGAGTATCCCCATTGGGCTAATACAGTCGCTGGAACGTGTTGTAGTGATCGTCGGTGTAGTAAATAAGCCCGTCGTTCGAATACACGATGCGCTTTGCATTTCGGAAACCGCCGTCGTAGTCGATGTCGCATTCGAACCATTCGCGACCTGGCGCGTCGGGCATCATGCCGTCATCGTTGTAGAAGCCGCCTCCGCCAATGCTCTTGCCGGGCAGCACGTCCCATAGGTTTCCCTTCGTGTTCACCCATCCGGCATTGCGGGCTTTCGTCTTCGAGACGTAGTTCGAAGGCACGGTGCCGTAGGTGTGGATGTAAAGCGCCACCGAGTCCTTGTCGGTGTATTCGCCGTTCTTGGTTACGGTGATATCAGGTGGGGAATACGCCTTGCTTACCAGGTGGTTTTCCGCATACGAGTCATCGCCGATTGCCGCAGGGGTGGAATACGAAGACGATGCAGACGCGCTTGCCGACGAAGATGCCGCTGCGCCCGATGACGAAGGCGCCCCGGTATTTCCAATGCAAGCGGAAAGCGAGAACGCAAGGAGAATCGCCAGCGCGAGTGTGGATATGAGGGATGCAATCTTCTTCATGTCAGCGATTATACGCGAGCGGATGGGGTATCATGCTTCCAGTCCTTTAAGACGGTACAGAGAGACCGGCAAGGAACCATAAATGCAGCAGGTCTATCTGTACATACACAGGTGAGGCGCGCAAGGCGCTTCGGAATGGAGGGTGTATGGCAGATAACGCACATGGGGCACACGTGAAGTCCATCGTGATGGACGGCGACGGCATCGAGCGGTCGCTCACGCGCATCGCCCACGAAATCCTGGAGAAGAACAAGGGGGCTGGCAACTTAGCCGTTGTCGGTATCGTCACGCGCGGTGATTTGCTGGCGAAGATGCTCGTCGAGAGAATCGAGCAGATCGAAGGCGTTCGCGTGCCGCTTGGGCGTCTCGACATCAGCTTCTACCGCGACGATTTCGCAAGCTACCTTTCGCCCGAAGTGCTCTCAACCGACATCATGTTCGACATCGACGGGCGCGATGTCATCCTCGTCGACGACGTCCTGTACACGGGCCGTACCATCCGGGCTGCGCTCGACGCGCTCATGGACATCGGCCGGCCCGAGACGGTCCAGCTTGCCGTGCTCATCGACCGCGGCCATAGGCAGCTTCCCATCCGCGCCGATTACGTCGGCAAGAACGTGCCATCTGCGGCCAACGAGAACGTGAGGCTGTTCCTCGAGGAAACCGACGGGAAGTCGGAGGTCGAGATCCTGGAAGTCGAGCCCGGCAAGCGCGCCGGCAGCGCCCCATTGGGAGGTGAGTAGCATGGCGTTCGACCATAAGCACCTCATCGACATCCGCGAGTACAGCGAAGAGGATATCACGCTTCTACTCGACACCGCCGAACGGTTCAAGGCCATCAACGAGCGCCGCATCAAGAAGGTTCCGGTGCTAAAGGGCTTCACGGTCGTGAACATGTTCAACGAGCCGTCGACTCGCACGCGCTCTTCGTTCGAAATCGCCGAAAAGCGCCTCAGCTGCGACACCCTTAACTTCGGCGGAAGCTCGACGTCGACCGTGAAGGGCGAAAGCCTCGACGACACGGTTGAAACCCTCTGCGCGTACAAGATCGACATGATCGTCGTGCGCGACAAGCACGCCGGCGTCCCGTACAAGGTGGCGCAGAAATCGGGCGTGTCGGTCATCGATGCGGGCGACGGCAAGCATCAGCATCCGACGCAGGCCCTGCTCGACCTGTACACCATTCGCGAGGAGAAAGGCCGCATACGCGGCTTGCGCGTAGGCATCGTTGGCGATATCGGTCATTCGCGCGTTTGCGGCTCGCTCGTGCCGGCTTTGAAAACGATGGGCGCTCACGTGACGCTCATCGCGCCCCAGACGCTCATGCCGCCTGTTCCCGAAGCGCTCGGTGCCGATGCGGTTACGAGCAACCTCGACGAGGCGCTACCCGAACTCGATGTCGTGTACATGCTGCGCATCCAACAGGAGCGGCTCGAAGGCGCGCCGTTCCCGAGCCTGCGCGAGTATTCGATGCTGTTCGGGTTGAACGAGCGTCGCGACAAGCTGATGCGGCCCGATGCCATCGTGTGTCACCCCGGGCCCATTAACCGCGGCGTCGAGCTCGACGCGTTCATGGCCGATCATCCAACTCGTTCGGTCATCTTGGACCAAGTGTATGCCGGCGTGCTCGTTCGCATGGCGGCTCTGTACCTGCTGTTAGGAGGAGGCGAAGATGGCTTTGCTGCTTAAGAACGCTCGCGTGATCGATCCACAAGTCGGTCTTGACGAGGTGTGCGATGTGCTCGTACGAGATGGCGTCATCGTTGAAGTCGGGCATGACCTGGCGATAGAAAAGGGCGTTGAACGTGACCTTTCGGGCAAGGTGCTCGTGCCGGGTTTGGTCGATATGCACGTTCACCTGCGTGATCCCGGCCAAGAGTACAAGGAAGACATCGAAACGGGCACGCGTGCAGCCGCTCATGGCGGGTTCACCGACATCTGCTGCATGCCGAACACGAACCCGATTATCGACACCGGATCGGTAGTCGAGTACGTTCGGACGAAGGCCGCAGAGGTGGGGAAGTGCCGCGTTCATGTGTCAGGCGCGTGCACGGCCGGCGAGAAGGGCGAAGCGCTTTCCGAGATGGGCGACATGGTCGCTCATGGTGCGGTTATGTTCACCGACGATGGCCGTGGCGTGCAAGACGCCGGCATGATGAGGCGCGTCATGGATTACGCCGTTCAATTCGGAAAGGCCGTAAGCAGCCATTGTCAGGATGAAAGCCTCGTTGGAAAAGGCCAGATGAATGAAGGCGCCGTGTCGACGCGCCTGGGCCTGCTAGGCTGGCCTGCCGCTGGCGAGGAAATTCAAATCGCACGCGATATCGAGCTTTCCAAGCTCACTGGCTGCCATATTCATGTGCAGCACCTGTCTTCGGCTCACGGGCTCGATCTTGTGCGGCGAGGCAAGGAAGACGGCGCTCCTGTGACGTGCGAAGTCACGCCGCATCATATGTTCCTGACCGAGGAATCGATCGGCGACGATTACAACACGAATTTCAAGGTGAACCCTCCGCTGCGCACCGCCGAAGATGCGGAAGCGGTAATTGCGGGCGTCGTCGACGGCACGGTCGACTGTATCGTCACCGACCATGCGCCCCATGCCGACCACGAGAAAGCGCGCGAGTTCGAGCTGGCCCCGTTCGGCATGACGGGCATCGAGACGAGCGTCGGCCTTGTCGTGGGGAACCTGGTGAACACGGGCAAGATCACGTGGCAGCGCATGGTCGAGCTCATGAGCGTGAATCCGCGTAAGATCCTTGGCATCGATCGAGTTGCGATTGAGCCGGGGTGCCGTGCCGACTTCACCATAATCGATCCTGAGCTGAAGTGGACTGTGTCAGTTGACGGGTTCGAATCGCGTTCGAACAATTCCGGTTTCATCGGCTGGGAGCTCACGGGGCGCGCTACCGACGTCTATGTCGGCGGTTATGCGACCATGGAGGATGGAAAACTCACGGCCGACCCGATTCACCTGTGACATTAATAGTTAACTATGCGATACTTTAGCCAAAAGCTTCTAGGAGGTTTTGCGGTGAAGAATCGTGTTAAAAGAACTGCTGCAGGACTGGCGCTTTCCGCAATTGCGCTTTGCGGCATCGCCCTCGGGCCGAACATGGCCGTGGCCGACGATGCGCCAGTGGCATCGCAAAAAGACGAGACCGTGTATGTATACACGACCGCCGATGGAACGGTGAAGAGCGAAGAGGTTTCGACTGTTCTCAAGAACTCGAACGGCGCCGCTGAGCTTTCAGACTACTCTTCGCTGAGTTCAATCGAGGGCAAGGACGACGCGACATTCCAGGGAAGCGGTGGCTCGATTGTCTGGAATGCCGCTGGCGAAGATGTCGCTTATACGGGCGCCACATCAGCAGAAGCCCCCGTGAGCATTCGCGTGTCGTACACGCTCGATGGACAAGCTATTGCAGCAGATCAGCTTGCGGGGAAATCTGGGCATGTAACCATCCGCTACGACTTCGAGAACCATTCGGCTACGAACGCGACGGTTAACGGCGTGTCCCAAACCATATACACGCCGTTCACATGCATTACGGCGATCATGCTTGACGGCAAGGATTTCAAGAACATCGAAGTCGAAAACGGCAAGGTGATTAACGACGGAAGCGATACGATTGTCGCGGGTTACGCGATGCCCGGGCTGAAGCAGAGCTTGGGTTCGATGGCGAACGATGCCGATGTCCCCGATCATTTCACCGTATCTGCCGACGTAACCGATTTCGAGCTTAAATCGACCATGACCATCGTCACGGCTGGGCTGATGTCCGATGTCGACACGGAAAGCCTCGGCATTTCGAACCTCGACGATGCAAGCGCCCTTACCGAAGCCATGGGACAGCTCATAGACGGCTCGAGCACGCTGACGACAGGTCTCGAGGAAATGGCGAGCAACGCCAAGCAGCTTGAATCGGGCGTTGCCGCGCTGCAAGAGGGTGCGGGTGCCCTGAGCAGCGGGCTTTACGAGATGGCAGGCGACGAAGGTCTCGGAGCGCTGAGCTCTGGAGCGAGCGCGTTCGAGGACGGCATTGTCCTTATAGCGGGCTCGACCGCGGAATTGAAGGCGAAGCTTGAAGAGGCGAAAACGGCGCTGGACTCCTCGGTTCCCGCCGCCAACCCGTTTGACGGCGCACAGGAGCTCCTCGATAAGCACTCGACCGAACTTGGCGAAGACTATAAATCGCTCAGCGAGGCGATAACCGCTGGAACGGCCATGTACAGCTCCCTCAGCGGAGTGTCGGCTGGTTTGGGGACGGCCATCGAATCGCTTGGCGCCCTGAACGCCAAGCTCGACGAGGCCAAGAAGAACGCCGCCGACCTTGCTTCCGGCGCGTCGGAAGCCGTCAAGGGGGCGAAGGCGTTTGCCGCTGGAGCAAGCTCTCTCGAGGACGGTGCCGCGCAGTTGAACGCCGCGGTGCCGAAGCTCACCGAGGCCATGCAGGCTGCTGCCGAAGGTTCCAAGAAGCTCACGGAGGGCATGCAGACGCTCAACGACCAAGGCGTGTCTCAGCTTGTGAGCACGCTGCAAAACGATTATGGCGGATTGCTCGACCGCATGAACGCGCTTTCCGATGCGGCGAAGTCTTACACGAACTTCGGCGGCATCACGCCCGGCACGACGGGATCGGTCAAATTCGTCATCGAAACTGACGGCATCACGAAAGAATAACCGACGCGTAATGAGTAGCAGGACGTTCCTGCTACTCATTTCCGTAGAGTGCTCCGGCCTTCGATTCTGGCTACGCAAAATGAGTCGCAGGAACGTCCTGCTACTCATTACCTGATACAATCTTCCCAACGCAAACCGCGTGGGGGAGGCCATATGTCCCAGCTTGTGAACGAATCCGCCCGCATTGTCTCGAACGAGCCGGAAGGGCCGCGATTGCACGTGATGGTGCTCGAATCACCGCTCATAGCCAGCAAAATCCTGCCTGGCCAATTCGTGCACATGAAGCTCCCCGAATTCGAATCGCATATCCTCAGGCGCCCGTTTTCCGTGTACGCGCGAAATGCAGATGCCGGGACCCTGGAAATCCTGTATCAGGAAGTCGGCACGGTGACGCGCCTCATGCCCGCTCTTCAAGGTTCGGTAGTGGAGATGATCGGCCCAATTGGCAATACGTGGGCAACCGATTGCTCGCATGCGCTGCTCGTCGGCGGCGGCGTTGGGGCTGCGCCGCTGTTCATGCTTGCCGAAACGCTCAAGGCCGCTGCTATTCCGTTCGATGTCGTGCTCGGCGCGCAAACGAAAAGCGCTCTCGTGGCAAGGGAACGCTACGCGGACCTTTTGGGATGCGAGCCTTGCTGTGCGACCGATGACGGCTCGTATGGCCGAGCGGGCTTTTGCACATCGCTCGTCGAAGAACGGCTCGCAGAAGGGTGCCTCGCAGATAACGAGCCTTACGATTTCTTGGCAGTCTGCGGTCCTGAGCCGTTGATGAAGATCGTCGCGAACATGGGCGCGCAAGCAAAGGTCCGCACGCAGGTTTCGATGGAAAAGCGCATGGCATGCGGTGTCGGCGCTTGCCTGTCATGCGTGGTCGACACCGTGAACGGCAAACGACGTTCATGCGTTGACGGCCCCATCTTCGAGGCTGAGGAGGTGGTGTGGTAATGGCTGCGACTCCTCGTGAAACGAACGTGAACCTTGCCGTGAACCTGGGCGGCCTCGCCATGAAGAACCCTGTCACAGTCGCTTCGGGAACGTTCGCGGCAGGACATGAGTATTCTGATTTCGTTGACGTTGCCGCTCTGGGCGCGGTCACCACAAAGGGCGTGTCGCTTAACGGATGGGAAGGCAACGCGAGCCCCCGCATCGCCGAAACCCCATCGGGCATGTTGAATTCCATCGGCTTGCAAAACCCCGGCGTGGCGCATCTCGTCGAACACGACCTGCCGTGGTTGCGCGAAATAGGCGCGACGACCATCGTCAACGTGTCAGGCCATAGCTTCGAGGAGTATGTCCAGGTTATCGAAGTGCTTGAAACGACGGAATTAGTCGATGCCTACGAGATCAACATCTCATGCCCAAACGTCGACGCAGGGGGCATGACGATCGGAACGGACCCCGCAAGCGTGCGCGAGGTCATCGGGATGTGCCGCAAAGCCACGGCAAAGCCGATGATCGTGAAGCTCACGCCAAACGTGACTGACGTAACGGCGATTGCCGAAGCGGCCGTGGAAGCTGGCGCCGATGCGCTTTCGCTCATAAACACCCTTCTTGGGATGGCCATCGACGCGTACAGGCGCAAGCCCCAGCTTGCGCGTGCCGTGGGAGGGCTTTCCGGTCCCGCCGTGAAGCCTGTTGCCTTGCGCATGGTTTGGGAAGTCCATAACGCCGTGCAGGTTCCGTTACTCGGCATGGGCGGCATCAGCTCGGGAATCGACGCAATCGAGTTCATGCTTGCGGGTGCCACAGCCGTCGCAATCGGCACGGCGAACTTCTCGAACCCAACTGCGACGGTCGACGTCATCGACGGGATAATCGATTATTGCGAGCAGTGCGGAGTGAAGGACGTCAACGAATTGGTCGGCGCGCTCGAATGATTCGAACGTGTCGCTCTTGCCTGGTCAGATTGACACGCTAAGGGAAGGAAGTTGGGCTATGGAGAACGTGTTTGCGAACACACCAGCCGAGGAGCGTATCATCGTAGCGCTCGATTGCGGCCGAGATGAGGCGGTTGAGCTCGCAGAGAAGCTGCGCGGTCGTGCTAAGTGGGTGAAGGTCGGCATGACGCTCTATTACGCATGCGGTCCATCTATCGTCGCGGCGTTCAAGCAGCGCGGGTACAGGGTTTTCCTTGACCTGAAGCTGCACGATATTCCCTTCCAAATCGAAGGCGCTGCGAAATCGGCCGCACTGACAGGTGCCGATATGATCACAATGCACACGCTGGGCGGCCAGGCCATGCTCGAAGCTGCGCAGCGCGGCGTCAATGCTGCCGCGAAGGAAAGAAACGGGCAAACGGCAGTCACGCTTGGCATCACGGTTCTAACGAGCATGGACGAGAATTCGCTGAGCCAGATCGGCATTGAGCGCACGCCTGCTGAGCAAGTGAAGTTGCTTGCAGGAGTCGCTAAGGACTCGGGCATTTCAGGTGTCGTAGCATCTGCGCAGGAAGCTGCCGCCTTGCGTGAGATTCTCGGGCCGCAGGCCTACATCGTCACGCCCGGCATACGTCCTGCAGGCGCTGACGCAGGGGACCAAAGCCGTATCGCAACGCCTGCGCAGGCATTTGAAAACGGAGCTTCGCACATCGTCATCGGCCGGCCCATCACGAAGGCCGACGACCCTGCGGCGGCGTTCGATACTATTGTCGCCGAAGTGAGCTGAACGAGGAAAGTCCAGGTTGGATCGGCTTTGCGAGAGCGCTGAATTATCGGCTTATTGAATATGCATCTATTAATGTAATAGTTACCCGATGAGGGCGCAGATGAAGAATATTTGCATTTCCGAGTTGATTTAACACCGTTTAGGCAAATTGTCCTTGTATTGAACACCTTACCCGTCGTAGAATGTGCGCACGCTAATCGCAAACATTCCCTAATCACAGCATCGCGTTTATATCGTCATGTCAGTGGCATGAGATGTTTGCGATGAGACGCCGTCTTAGTGAAGGCTCCTTCACCCGACGGCGGTACATAAATGGCATAAAGGAGAGGAACAATGGCAATCCCCACTTTGACTGAGGCCGAGCGCAAGGCTGCACTGGAGAAGGCCAAGGAAGCCCGCATCAAGCGAGCAGAGGTGCGCGAGGATCTGAAGAGCGGCAAGCTCACGCTCAAGCAGGTCATCGACATGAAGGACGATCCCATCATCGGCCGTATGAAGGTTTCCACGCTCATCGAGACGCTTCCCGGCTATGGCAAAGCCAAGTCCGAGAAGATCATGAACGAGCTGCAGATCGCCGAAAGCCGCCGCCTGCGCGGTTTGGGCGAACGTCAGCAGGCTGCGTTGCTGGAGCGCCTTGGCTAGTATGAGGCACGGCAATCTGTTTGTAATTTCAGGGCCATCAGGTGCTGGGAAGGGCACGCTGGTGGCCCGACTGTTGCAGGAAGTTCCCGATACGTGGGTTTCCGTTTCTGCAACAACGCGCAAGCCGCGCGAAGGCGAAACCGACGGCGTTCAGTATTACTTCAAAACGCGCGACGAGTTCATGGGCATGGTCGAGCGCGGCGAGCTCTTGGAATGGGCCGAGTATTCCGGCAACTGCTACGGAACGCCGTTAAAGAGCGTCCAAGACCACATTGCCGCCGGACATCAGGTCATTCTTGAAATCGACGTGCAAGGCGCTTTCCAGATACGCGAGAAAATGCCGCAATCGCACCTCGTCTTCATAGAGCCGCCTTCCATTGAAGTGCTCGAGCAGCGCCTTCGCGGCCGCGGCACTGAAGACAATGAAACGGTTTTACGGAGAATGGAAGCCGCAAAGGTGGAACTTTCCCGCAAAGAAGAGTATGATATACGGCTTGTGAACGACGACCTCGAAACCGCGGTTGCGGAATTGGTCGCCTACGTGAACGAAAAAGCCGAAGAGACGCGAGGTTAACAGGCATGAGCATCATCGAACCTAAAATTGACGTCCTGCTCGACGAGACCGACAACGACCGTTTCCTGCTGTGCTCGTTGGCGAGCAAGCGCGCGCACGATATCAACGACATGCTTCGCGGACAGCGCGACCGCGCCATCCAGCTTCAGACGGCTGTCGAGATTGCGCGAGCTTCCGACAAGAAGCCGCTTTCCATTGCGTTTTCCGAGATTGCACGCGAGGACGTGTCGTACGACCCCGACTCCATTGACGTCAAGAACCATTAATCGCTTGCTTTACATTGGTTGCGAGAAGGCGCGATTACCTCGCGCCTTTCTTTTGTGTCAAACTTGCCTGGTCAGTTTGACACGCAAAACAGGGGAGAGCCATGACTGAGGAACACCAGCGCATCTGTCTCGTTCATTACCACGAAATCGGATTGAAGGGTAGAAACCGCGCCAATTTCGAAAACCGCCTCTTGAAGAACATCGAGTCAATCGTGGTCGATTACCCGGTTGTCACCATTCACAGGATTGCCGGCAGGTTGTGCGTGTTCCTGCGCGAGGGAACCGATCGCGCGACGGCGCTCGACCTCACGGAGACGTTGAAGGTCATTCCCGGCGTCGCCCGCGTTTCATGCGGCTTCAAATGCGACCGCGATTTGGAGGAGATGGGCTCGGTCGCGGTGAGCGCCTTGGCCGAATGCGAGGATTTCGAGACGTTCAAGGTTCACGCCCGTCGCAATCACACCGATTTCGAGACTGATTCTATGGAGATGAACCGCATCATCGGCGGATACCTATGCGATGCGTTTCCCGATAAGGGCGTGAAGATGAAAGACCCCGACATAACCGTCGGCGTCGAGGTCGTTCAAAATGCCGTGTACATATACGCGCGAAGCGTGCGCGGCGTCGGGGGCTTGCCCGTCGGAAGCTCTGGGCGCGTTGTATGCCTGCTCTCGAGCGGGATCGATTCTCCCGTTGCGCTTTGGAGGCTCGCACGCCGTGGCGCCGAATGCGTCGGCGTCCACTTCTCCGGGCGACCGCAGACAGCCGATACGAGCGAGTACCTCGTAGATGACATAGCGCATGTGCTGGAAAAGTCGGGGTGCGTTGCCCGCGTCTACATCGTCGCATTCGGCGATTACCAGAAGGAGATCATGCTGAAGGTGCCGCCGTCTTTGCGCGTGATCATGTACCGGCGCCTCATGTTCAAGGTCGCAGAGGAAATCGCGAAAAGGGAGCGGGCGGGAGCGCTTGTGACTGGCGAGAGCCTTGGTCAGGTGGCATCTCAAACGCTTGACAACATTCGAGCAACCGACCAATCAGTCGACATTCCCGTTTTCAGGCCCCTTATAGGAACCGACAAGCTCGATATCATCGCCGAGGCGCAGCGCCTCGGCTCGTTCGACATATCATCGCAAGACGCCCCGGATTGCTGCACGCTGTTCATGCCGAGAAATCCCGAGACGCATGCGCGCCTGAGGGATGTGCTGAAAGCCGAAGAGTCGCTGCCCATCGATGCATGGGTCAAAGAGCTCGCAGATGCGGCAGAACCCCATGATTACGCATGCGCATCGTACAAACCGCCCAAGCACGTCGTCAACGCGTCGGAAGACTAATGTGATTCGCCGCACAATAGCGCACATTCGCGGTGATTCCATCGCGGTTTGAACGACATTTCACGGGATTCCGCTATCGGTTCGCCACATAAGGTGAGCCGATTACCCCGTATCGTTTCATGCGTCGTCAATGTTGGAAGGACGGAGCATGGATCGCGGCATCATCAGCGAGATACGAAGCAAACTCGGCGCTGGCGGCTCGAGCCGTACTGTGCTCATCGGCATGGCGGCGCTTCTGGCCATGGTGGCAGTCGCTGTCGGATTCGTTCTGTCGGGCGCTGCCACCTCCAGCAACTTCGAGCTCGAAAACTCTTATGAGGCAGAGCCCGCAAAGCAGGCTCTCGAGAGCGAGCGCACGCTCTTCGTGCATGTTTCCGGAGCGGTTAACAGTCCGGGGCTGTACGAGGTTGGGCAAGGTTCACGTGTCGCGGATGCCGTGCAAGCGGCTGGGGGGTTTGCCGAAGATGCCGATGCGGATTCGTGCAACCTCGCGCGGGTCCTTGACGATGGCGAGCACATCGTCATAGCGCGCTATGCCGAAGAAACCCCTGAAAGCCCGTCCACATCAGGCGAGGGTTCTTCGAATGCGGCATCCCTCATAAACATAAACACCGCCTCTGAAGCCCAACTCGAGACGTTGCCGGGCATTGGCGCCTCAACGGCAGCCAAAATTGTGAAAGACCGTGAAAGTAACGGACCGTTCAAAAGCGTTCAGGATCTAACGCGCGTCTCCGGAATCGGCGACAAGAAACTGGAGGCGCTCGTCGACCTCGTGTGCGTATGACGAGCATGGCCGATAACCATAACGCAATCGCAATTCGGCCGTCGATCACACCTGTTTTCTCCTGCGCGCTCGTCCTTTGGCTGTCATGCGCCGCCTCTTATTCGGCTGGAAGGCTTCAAGATGCCCATCTGCTGCTTTCGGTTGGCATTTCAGCGGCGTTTCTTGCGGTTGCCAGCATAGTCATTACAGTCATGGCCAAGCGATCGCTGATAGCCCTCTTGCTAACTGCAGGATTGCTCGGCATAGGCTTGGGATGCGGTGCCGCCTCGGCATGTCAGATGAATGCAGCTTCATTTGAAATCGACGGATCGGAAGAGCTAGTTCTTGAATTGAGAAACGACACGAAAGCGAGCGCTTCAGGCGAGGCGGCGTTCGCGTATGTCCGAATTGGCGATGTCCCGGTCGCAGTGCAAGCGGTGTTTAGCGATGGCGAAGCCCGTTTGTGCGGCGATACGGTAAAGGCGGCGGGCTCGTTTCGAGAAGCCGATTGGCGAAAAGACGGTTACCTTTGGCAAAACAACGCAATCGGAACGTTTACCATCACGGGGGCGGAAAGCGTTACAGATGATTCCCCGATTGCGTTCTTGAGGGCATTGCGGAAGTCGGCCATACAGAATATGGGAACGGCTGGCGAAGCGCCTGCTCTTGCGAAGGCCCTCGCATGCGGGTATCGCCGCGACATCGAGCAAACGTCTGCTTACGCATCGTTTCAACGGGCGGGGCTGGCCCATCTTGTCGCCGTTTCAGGAGCCCACCTGGTAATTCTCACCGGTTTGGTTGCAGCAATCGTGAATGCGGCGGGCGTTCCCCGAAGGCTGTCAATCGCGCTTCTCGTGGCAATCATGGGTGCGTACCTCGTCATGTCGGGTGTGCCGATATCCGCCGTACGCGCAACCATCATGTCGTCCATTGGCGTCTTAGCGTTGTTAGGAAAGCGGAGGCCGTCTTCCCAAAACGCACTGGGTTTGGGAATCGTGGCGATCGTGTGCTCGAACCCGGCGGCCTCCGTTTCCGTTTCGTTTGTCTTGTCGGTTCTTTCGACAGCGGGAATCGTGCTGTTTTCGCAGTTGATCGGCACATGGCTGTCACGCACGCCCATTCGTCATGCGAAAATGGCGAAAGACGCGCTCGCGCTTACGTTTTCGGCGAACATCCTCTCGCAGCTGTACGCTTGCTCGGTGTTTCATCAGCTACCGCTTATAGCCCCGATGGCCAACGTGCTTACCGCCCCCGTATTCCCATTCGCCTGCGCGGGGGCGTTGGCTATCGCCGTGATCTCGGCGATAGCGGGGGTTCTTCCGATGCCGATAACTTGCATCATGCTCATTCCCGCAATGGTGCTCGATGCTGCGGTGTCGGCGATTTCATCGCTTCCGTTCGCATCGATACCCGCTTCGGTTTCAACTGAGTTTGCCATAGGATCGACCATCGCGCTCGGCTGTGCGTTCTGGCTCGCATGGCCGACTGGCAATCTGAGAAGGGCTTTCCCGGCTATTGTCTCGTTACTCGTGGCCCTTATCGTTCACGCCGCTTCGCTATACGGTGAAGACAGCATCATCATGCTCGATGTCGGCCAAGGCGACGCGTTTCTCGTTAGGAGCAAGGGGGCGACGATGCTCATCGACACGGGCAACCACGACTCCCAGCTCATCGAGCAACTCGGTCGGAGCGGAACGTTCAAGGTCGATTCCGTTCTAATAACCCATCAAGACGAAGATCACTGCGGAAGCCTCGACGCCTTGCAGCGAGTGGTGACCGTAGACCGGGTCCTCATGATGTCCGATGCGCTGTCGAGCGATTCGGCGAAGAACGCTGCCGTCGTCGAGCAGGCACAACGGACAGCAGGCGAAGTCGTCGGCGTCCGGGCGGGTGACGCGTTCGAGGTTGGTTCATATACAGGATATGTTGTGTGGCCCGATGAATACCGCGACGATGGCGGCAATGCGGACAGCGTCTGCGTCCTGTTCGAATACGACGGGGACAACGATGGCGCCGTCGATGCAAAAGCCCTGTTCGCAGGGGATGTGGAAAGCGAGCAGATAGATGCGATCCTGAGATCGGGGCATATCGGCGATGTCGACCTTCTCAAAGTCGGGCATCACGGATCAAAGGCGGCATTTAACCAAAGGCAAATAGAAATCCTCGATCCGGAAATCGCGCTGATCGGTGTAGGCGAGAACAACAGGTACGGGCATCCGTCGCAGGAGGCGCTCGGTATGCTCGAGTCGGTAGGTTGCAAGGTGTACCGTAGCGACCTAGACGGTCAGGTTAAGTGCACGTTCACGCCAGAATCGATTCGCGTTAGTCTACAATGAGGACATGGCTGCACAAGAACAATCAAAACTGCTTCCAGCATACCTCGCCGTTGGCGAAGACGCGCTCAAGCGCCGTACGGTCTTGGAGCGCCTTCGTAAACGCGTGTCGCAGCTTGGCGACCTCGAGTTCAACCACGATGAATTCGACGGCGAGCGCGCTAGCGGCTCCGACATCGCCGTAGCGTGCAACACGCTGCCCTTTGCGAGCGATTTGAGGCTCGTCGAAGTAGCCCATGCCGAAAAGCTCGGAAAGCAGGACGTCGACGTGCTTTGCGCATACTTGTCGGCGCCCAGCGATTCAACCGTCCTGGTGCTTTCCGCCGAGAAGCTTGCCAAGAACACTCGCCTTTACAAGGCTGCAGCCTCTATCGGAAAAGCATCGATCATAGATTGCGCGCCGATGAAGCGTTACGAGCTCGTGCGCGCCCTTCGGTCGATGGCGGTGGGCCACGGCGTCACGCTCACGGAGTCAGCGGCTGAAAAGCTCGTGATGTACGTGGGAGAGGACACGATTAAGCTCGACACCGAATTGCGCAAGCTCGCACTTGCCCATGCAGGCTCAGGCCCCATTTCCGATGGCGAAATTGAATTGCTGGTCGCCCGGACAAACGAGGCCAAGCCCTGGGAGCTCGTCGACGCGTTTTCGGCCCGTGATGCAAAAACGTGCCTGCGCCTGCTGCCTTTGCTTGGCTCAACGTCATCGTACGCGCTCATCGGCATGTGCACGACCCGCCTTCGCGAGCTGTGTTGCGCAAAATCGCTCGACGACCGTGGCGAGGGGCATGCGCTTGCCGAAACCCTTAAAGTTCCCTCTTGGCGCGTGAAGAACCATATCGCATGGTCGAGGGGCTTTACCAATCGCGAGCTTCAAGACGCGTTCACGACAGCACGCGATTGCGAACGTGCCATGAAATCGGGCTCAGATCCCGATGCGGCTTTCCGAACATGGCTGTTCGAAACAATCTGCAAGTAATAGAAACGCCCCGTTTAAACGGGGCGTTTCTATCTTGATATGCGGATGGACCGAGGTCCACATGCCGTTGTTATTCGGCAGCCTCTTCAGCAGGAGCTTCCTCTTCGGCGGCCTCTTCAGCCTCGGCCTCAGCCGCGGCGGCTTCAGCGGCAGCAGCCTCTGCCTCGGCCTTTGCAGCCTCTTCAGCTTCCTTGGCCTTGCGCTCAAGGGCCTTCTTCTCTTCCTTCAGCTGCTTCTCGCGGCGCTTGGCCTTCTCCTCGTTGGCCTTGGCCATCTCGGCGGCGCGCTCTTCCTTGCGGGCAGCCTTCTTGGAGCCGGTCTTGGCAGCCTTGGGGGCGGGCTTCACGTAAGCGGCGCGGTCCTCGTCGGTGACGATGGTGTTCGCGAGCGCCATGATGCCGCTCTTGCGGTTGGCAGCCTGGTTCTTGTGGATAACGCCCTTGGAAACGGCCTTGTCCATCAGGCGGCAAGCGGCCAGGGCGGCTGCGTAAGCTTCTGCGCCGTTCTCTGCGGCGACGGCTTCGCGGACGCGACGGGTTGCGGTCTTGAGCTCGGACTTAACAGCGCGGTTGCGCATGCGCGATTTCTCGTTGGTGATGTTGCGCTTCTTCTGAGACTTGATGTTTGCCACTCTTAATTCCTCCGTTGTTTAAATCTTGTTTCCAGACGAAACCCGTAAATCTTAGCATAGAATATTCCAACTGAAACCAAGTATTCCGAAAGTGAGCCAGTTTGCCTCAGGCTTCTTCACATATCGACCAACATGACCCCTCGCATATCAGGAACTTTTCGATAATCGCGCACATCGACCATGGAAAGTCGACGCTGTCAGACCGCATTCTCGAACAGACGGGAACCGTGGCTGCGCGCGACATGCAAGAGCAGCTGCTCGACACGATGGATATCGAGCGCGAACGAGGCATTACGATCAAAAGCCAGGCCGTGCGCGTGAACTACACGGCCGATGATGGTGAAACGTACGAGTTCAACCTCATCGACACGCCGGGTCATGTCGACTTCACATACGAGGTAAGCCGTTCCCTTGCCGCATGCGAAGGCGCCGTGCTTGTCGTTGATGCAACGCAAGGCGTCGAAGCGCAAACGGTTGCCAACGCCATGATGGCGATGAACGCGAACCTCGAGATCATCCCGCTCATCAACAAGATCGACCTTCCCGCGTCCGATCCCGCACGCGCACGAGAGCAAATCGAGGACGGCCTTGCCATTCCCGCCGATGACGCGATCGAGTGCTCGGCGAAAACGGGCGTGGGCGTACACGACCTCCTGGAATCGATCGTGTACAACATTCCAGCTCCCGTGGGCTCGTTCGATGCTCCGTTGCGGGCGCTCATCTTCGACTCGTACTTCGATCCGTACCGAGGCGTCGTGGCGCTTATACGCGTCGTGGATGGCACGGTTCGCAAGGGCGATACGATTTACATGATGGCCGCGCAAAGCGAAGCGCTTGTGGAAGAGGTCGGCGCGCGCAAGCCGGCGGAAACGGCCCTTCCCGACCTTTCGGTCGGCGATGTGGGATACCTCGTCACGGGGTTGAAGGACGTCGCGCAGGTGAAAGTGGGCGACACGCTCACATTGAAATCGAATCCTGCCACAGAGCCGCTTCCCGGGTACCGCGATGTGAAGCCCATGGTGTTCACGGGCCTGTTCCCGATCGAGGGCGACCAATACGAGCCCCTGAAAGAGGCGCTTGAGAAACTGGCGCTCAACGATCCCGCTCTTGTATGGGAGCCCGAGACGTCACATGCGCTCGGCTTCGGCTTCCGCGTAGGGTTTTTGGGGCTACTGCATATGGAGGTAATCGAAGAGCGGCTCGAGCGTGAGTTCGGGCTCAACCTTCTGGCAACGGCCCCTTCGGTGGAATACCACGTCTACAAGACCAACGGCGAGATGGTTTCGCTGCATTCGCCTCAGGAAATGCCCGATCCGGCCGAAATCGACCATATCGAAGAGCCGTTCCTCAATGTGAAGATCCTGGTTCCGCCTGACTATGTCGGCGCTGTCATGGACATCACGACCGCCCGAAGGGGGCAGTTCATCAACATGAACTACCTGTCGACTACGACGGTGGAAATCATCTGGGACATGCCGCTTTCAGAGCTCATCATGGATTACTTCGACCGCTTGAAGTCCTCGACGAAGGGTTACGCCTCGCTCGATTACGAATTCGCCGGTTACAAGCCGAGCAAGCTCGTGAAGCTCGACATCCTCATCGGCGGGAAGCCGGTTGACGCGCTTTCGTTCATCATCGATAAGGACAAGGCTTATACGCGAGGCCGCGTGCTCGCGCAAAAGCTCAAGGAGATCATTCCGAGGCACATGTTCGAGGTTCCCATTCAGGCCGCCGTCGGCGGGCGCGTGCTCGCCAGGGAAACCGTGAAGGCCAAGCGCAAGGACGTGCTCGCCAAATGCTACGGCGGCGACATCACGCGCAAGCGCAAGCTCCTCGAAAAGCAGAAGGAAGGCAAGAAGCGCATGAAGGCGATCGGCAACGTCGAAGTGCCCCAAGATGCGTTCATGGCCATTTTGAAAGTGGACGATTAACGTGGCTCGAGAAGAATTCGATTGGATCGACGACGCGTTCGACGACAAGAAGACCGCCGAGGACATGGAACGCGCCCGCGGGCCGAAGCTCGCCGGATTGTTGCTCGTCGTCGTTTTAATTGCAGCCATCCTCCTCATCGGGTTCGGCGTCGTCGGCATTCTCGGATCGCTTCAGTGACGAATCAATTACCTCGGAGGAAATTGATTATTTGAAGGGCTTGTTCGGGACATACCGCGCGATCCTCGCGCCTATGGCAGGCGTAAGCGATATCGCGCTTAGAACGCTCTGCAGCGAGCAAGGCGCCGATATGACGTTCTGCGAAATGGTATCGGCGAAAGGGCTTTCGTATGCGAACGAGAAGACCCGCCATCTGCTCGACCTCGCACTGGGCGAAGAAAAGGTGGCGGTACAGCTTTTCGGCCACGAATCCGACACCATGGCCGCGCAGGCCGCTTGGGTGGAAGAGTCGATGGGCGATACGCTTGCGTATCTCGACATTAATATGGGGTGCCCAGTTAGGAAGATTGCGGGAAAGGGCGATGGCGCCGCCCTCATGCGCGACCCTAAGCTCGCTGCCCGAATCGTGAGCTCGATCGTCAGCGCGGTGAGCCATCCCGTCACATGCAAATTCCGCCGGGGATTCGCTCTGGGCGACGAGTCCGCAGTCGAGTTCGCCAAGCAAATGGAACAGGCGGGAGCTTCGGCGGTAACCGTTCATGGCCGTTTCGCCGAGCAAATGTACCGGGGAAGAGCAGATTGGGCAGTCATTGGCAAAGTGAAGCAGGCGGTTTCCATACCCGTGGTGGGAAACGGGGACGTCGTTGACGGCTCTGCGGCCGTGGCCATGGCTGAGCAGACGGGTTGCGATGCAATCATGATCGCCCGAGCTGCCGAAGGAAATCCGTGGGTGTTTGCCGAAGTGAAAGCTGCGCTTGACGGAACCGATTTCACGCCACCCATGCTTGACGAGCGCCTTGCCATGGCGCGGCGTCATGCCGAGTTGCTCACGCATCGCGAAGGCCGCAACATCGTGCGGATGCGCAAACATGCGGCATGGTACGTGACCGGGCTTCCGGGCGCGGCGCGCGCTCGGGGAATGTTCAACGAATGCGTAAGCCTCGAGGATTTCAACCGAGTGTTCGACGAATTGAGCGACTATGCCTCACGATCCGTATAAAGCCCTGTACATGCACATCCCGTTCTGCGTGAAACGTTGTGGGTACTGCGATTTCGCGACTGCGGCGGTACCGCGAGACGACGTGCGCATCGACGAATATGTCGAACAGCTCGTATTAGACATCCGAAAGCAGGCGAAAGCCGGTGAGCTAACGGCAATCGACACGGTGTACATCGGAGGGGGAACCCCGACCCACATTGGAGCAGCAAGGCTGTCGAGCCTTCTTTACGCGCTGTCTGTATCGATGGACTTGACGCGAGACGACCTTGAGTTCACGGTCGAGGCAAACCCGGAAAGCCTTGATGGGCGCCTCGTCAAAGATATGTGGGCGCTTGGGGTGAACAGGATCTCGATAGGCGTGCAAAGCTTCGACGATGACGTGCTTCGGATTCTCGGCAGGGCGCATGATGCCGCCCGCGCAAAGGAAGCGATTCGCGAAGCCAAGGAACGATTCGAGAACATAAGCGTAGACCTCATGTGCGGGATTCCCGGGCAAAGCGCCGAAACGTTCGAAGCGAGCGTCGAGGAAGCCGTCGCCTTGGGCGTGAAGCACGTGAGCGTGTACCCGTTGGCGATCGAGCCTCATACGATGTTCGACAAGCTGGTGCTCGCTGGCGAAATGGACGAGCCCGACGACGATGTCGAGGCCGAGCATATGGAAATTGCCGAGCGCGTATTGGCTGCTCACGGCTTTGCCCGCTATGAAGTCGCAAGCTATGCGCTTCCAGGGTACGAGTCGAAGCACAATTCGTCGTACTGGACGGGGATACCCTACCTGGGCATTGGCGCCAGCGCCACGACGATGACGCAGAACGACGAGCGCCGCATGCGCGTCATGAACGGGGAAGTGGTAGACGACCTGAACCGCAACCAAATGGAGGCGGAAGACCTCATGCTCGGCATGCGCATGGCTTGCGGTATTTCAGACGAGCGGCTCGCAAAGGCATGCAACTTCATTCCGGAAGCGCGAAACTCAATGGAAAGCCTCGTCGAAGAGGGATTTGTCGAGCGCGTAGAGAATAGGTGGCGGCCCACACGGCAAGGATGGCTTTGCGGAAACGAACTTTACGGCCGCCTACTCGACATCGCACCGTAGCTACGGCGGGCAGTTGAACGTTACCCCAGTGACGGCTGCCGGTTGAACATCACCCCAGGGAAGATGTTCAATTTGCTGAGGCCTTGTCTTTGCGTGGGATCACTTCTCAAATTGAACATCTTCCCTGGGATGATGTTCAACCGGCAGCCGTCACTGGGGTAACGTTCAACCCATATGACGCTTGAGTAACGCATTAGCACTCGACGTTTGCGGCTGCTAGAATTACCAAGTTGGAACAGATTTCGCAGAGGAGGTAGGAATGCTCTCGGATAGGCGACAGCGTGTGCTCGCTGCGCTCATCGAGGAATATGTGGCGCGTGCATTGCCCGTCGGGTCGCGCACGCTCACCGAACGGTACCGTTTCGGCGTCAGCCCCGCCACCATCCGCAACGAGCTTTCCGCCCTCGAAGACGAAGGCTACATCTCCCAGCCCCATACATCGGCTGGGCGCATTCCGACCGATTTCGGTTACCGTACATTCGTCGACGACCTCATCGAATCTGGGGCGGTTTCCCAAGACGAGGAAGCGGGCGAGGCGATTGGGCGGTTGCGCGAGTCCGCCCGCGAGCTCGATGAATTGCTCGACCGTACATCGAAGGCCCTCTCGCAGTTCACCGATTGCCTTTCCGTCGTAACGCCGCCCGGCTATGCTCATCCAAGCAGAACGGGCATCATGTCTCTTATGAGGCAGCCCGAGTTCACGCTCACCGAATCGCTCCTGCCCGTCATGCAAGTGCTCGAAGACGATACGGTGCTCTTGCATGTGCTCGATACGACCGCCCCTTCAGACGACGGCCCGCAGGTTCGCATCGGGAGGGAAAACGAAGCTGAACAGCTGGCCGGCGTGTCGGTTGTCGCATGCAGGTACGGAATTGGCCCAGACGGCGGCATCGTCGCCGTCATAGGGCCTACGCGGATGGATTACACGAAAGCGCTCGCCGCTGTGCGTATTGCGAGCAAGACGCTTGGCGACGAGTCGTCGCAGTAGGACGAAAGGCTAGCACGGTAATGGCAAAGGACCTTTACGAAGTTCTGGGTGTTTCGCGTGACGCAACTGACGAAGAGATAAAGAAGGCGTTTCGCAAGCAAGCGCGGAAACTGCATCCTGATGTAAACAAGTCGCCGAACGCCGAAGAAGAGTTCAAGGAACTCAACGAAGCGTACGACGTGCTTTCCGATCCGAACAAACGCGCATATTACGACCGCACCGGTTCGACCCCGGGAGCAGCCGGAGGAGCCGGCCCGTATGGTACGGGCTACGTCGATTTCGAAGACATCTTCGGTGGCGGCTTCGGCGGCATGGGCGATATCTTCAGCTCGTTCTTCAGCGGCATGGGCGGCGGGGCCACTGCGCGCAGGGAAGGTCGCGACATGGGCGTTGGCTTGCGACTGACGCTTGAAGAAGTCGCAACCGGCGCGAAGAAGGAAATCGTCTACGACCGCTTGGCGCCGTGCCCCGACTGCGACGGAACGGGCCTGGGCGAAGGTGGGCACGAGGTGACGTGCCCCGATTGCAACGGCTCAGGCCGCGTGTACTCGGTGCAGCGAACGTTCCTCGGCGACATGAGGACGACATCCACTTGCACCCGTTGCGGCGGCACGGGCCACACTATCGAAAACGCCTGCCCCGAGTGCGAGGGTCAGGGCCGCGTTCCCGACCGTCAGCGCGTCACGGTCGAGGTTCCCGCGGGCATCCGCGACTCTCAGCAGCTGCGCATCACCGGATTTGGCGAAGCGGGTTTGCGCGGCGCAACGTCGGGCAACCTCATCGTCACATGCCGTATCGAGCCTCACGATTTCTTCGAGCGCGAGGGCGACAACCTGCACGCCATGGCCAAGATCTCCATGACGCAGGCTGCCCTCGGGGCGGAAATCGAAATCGACGGAATCCTTCCCGACGAGAAGGTGAGCGTGCGCATTCCGGAAGGCTGCCAGAACGACCAGGTTCTGCGCGTGAAGGGCCACGGCATGCCGAAGTTCCGCAGCGACATGCGCGGCGATTTGTACGTGCACGTCGATGTCATGATTCCGAAGAAGCTGACGAAGACCCAACGCGAACTGCTCGAAAAGCTTGCCGAGGACCTTGGCGAGGATTACGTCCAGGCGAAGTCGCCCCTTGAGCGTTTGCGCGATGCCTTCAACTAGCTTTCACATCGTAAACCTCGGCTGCAAGGTTAACCGCGTCGAGGCGGATTCCATGCATGCGGCCCTCATGGCCAAGGGGGCTGCTTACGCGCAAGAGGAAGCCGCTGACCTTATTATTGTTAACACATGCACGGTCACAGCAGAAGCCGACAAGAAAGCCCGTAAGGCGGTTCACCACGCACTTGCCGTGAACCCGCTCGCAAAGGTCGTCGTGACTGGCTGTGCCGCGGCTATCTCGCAAGACGTCTTCAATGCGATGAGCCCACGCGTAAGGGTCGCAAGCAAGCTCGAGCTCGAGATGGAGTTCTCCGAAGGACGTCAGGAGCCGTTGCTTCGAATAGGCGATGAGTTTCGCACCCGCGTCGGGTTAAAAGTGCAAGACGGTTGCGACCATGCGTGCACGTACTGCATCGTCCACGTTGCGCGAGGGAAAGCGCGGAGCGTCGGCGTTCAGGATGTGGTGCGCGAAGCAAGGGCGTATCTGCAAGCAGGCGTGAAGGAGATCGTCCTCACCGGCATCGACATCGGCGCATACCAAGACGGAACCACGAGGCTTCCCGAATTGGTCGCGCTGCTCCTTAAGGAAGCAGATGAAGCCCACAGCGGAGACGAGGCGCCAGCCCGCATACGCATTTCGAGCATCGAGCCTCGAAGCATCGACGACGAGCTCATAGAATTGCTCGTGGCTGCGGATGGAAGGCTGTGCCGTCATCTGCATGTGCCGTTGCAGTCAGGGAGTTCCAAGGTGCTGCGAGAAATGGACCGTCCGTACACGGCCGAAGAGTATCGTGCGCTTGTGCAAAAGATCCGGTCTCGCGTTCCCTCCATAGCCCTGTCGACCGACGTCATCGTAGGCTTTCCCGGAGAAACCGACGAAGATTTCGATGAGACATGCAAACTCGTCAAGGATTGCGGCTTCATGCGCTTGCACGTGTTCCCCTATTCCCGTCGAGAGGGAACGCCGGCGGCCGATCGGCCGGACCAAGTCGATTCCGCGGTCAAGAAGAGCCGCGCTGCAACCCTTCGCGACATCGGAAGTGACCTTGCGCGTTCTGATCTCGAGTCGCGCAAGGGCCGTTTAGAATACTGTCTTGTCGAGGAGGCGACGTGCCTGAGCGAAAGCTATCACGAGATGGAAGCTCCCACAGGCTGCAAACCGGGCGAATTGGTGCAACTGGCACTGTAATTGCCTAATTGGCAATCGGTTACGGCGAAAGAATCCCAGCGCAAGATGCATAATGGTTCATAGGCCGAAGTGCCTCGTTTCCCGTGCTGAAAAGAGGGGAGAACCATGAAGAAGTTCCTTGCGTTCCTATCCGTGTGCTCTGCGTTCGCGCTTGCCGCCTGCCTTGCAGGTTGCGTTACGGTCAACGTTCAGAAGGCGTCGACCGAAAGCGATTCGGACAGCTCGAGCAGCGCTGAGGCGTCGTCTTCGGCAAGCGAAGCGTCGAGCTCGGCTGCAAGCGGCTCCTCGGCTTCGGCTTCTGCTTCATCTGCCGCATCAACTGGGACGGCATCGTATAGCCTGGGAAACATGTTCGTCCTCGATGTTCACGATGACGGCCAAGGGCCCGTTGCCGATGCGGTTGTCGAAATCGTGAATACGGGCAACGTGCCGCTGACCATAGGCGCAAGCGCCATCAAAATTTACGATGGCGTCGGAAACGAGCTCGTCAACGCAACCGGTAACGCCATTTTCACGGGCCCGTCGTACTTGCGCGTCGGGGACATCGGCTTCATCTACTCGGGAAGCCCCATTCCGATGCCGAGCGGGTACTCGTCGAGCGATGACTACCAGCTTACGGCGACAGCCGATGTCAACGCATGCAAGGAAGTGTGGGAATACCCGATTTCGAATCAGAGGATTTCCGATGACGGACATGGCGTGCCGACCGTAACCGGAACGGTCACGAACGACGATTCCGAAAACGCCGATCTTATCGAGGTCACGGCCATGTTCCTCGACAACGAAGGAAACCTGCTCGGCGTTGCGGGGGACATCCTCGTGAACGTGGCTCCTGGAGCTTCGCAAGAATTCTCGATTGACGGATACGGCCTGCCTGTCGGCTGCACGATGGCCATGATCGCCGATTACGACGTCATCGCCGTCGGAGCGAAGTTTTAAGCATGCGCAAACTGCAATGCCAAAGCTGCGGCGCAGCGCTTGCATGGGACGGCTATAGTGAAATAGTCACCTGCGAAGCGTGTGGAATGCGCTACCAGATGACGCCTCGCGATCCGCGACGCGCCATGTTGGAGAATACGTTCAGGGGAGGGTGCGTCGCTCCGCGCCCGGTGCCCGATGGCGAGGATTGCGGGGTCGTGTATTACGATTCCTGGCTTCCAGAGGGCTGGCGTTACAACATCGAGTTGGCAAACCTGAACTTCCGGTACGGGTCCGTTTCAACGCCGTTGGTTCCCACCATCAACATGTATTCGGAAGACGGAAGGTGCCTCATCGCGCACACGACCTCGAACGCGTATCTCGATGCGCCGCAGATGGGAGTCGGAATGCCCGCCATGGGAGGCGGCTTGCTGGGCGGCATCATGGGCGCCCTCGGTGCCGCTGCTGGCGCTTCCGGCGACCCGAGCATGCTCGATCCCCAGACGTATCTCCGCAAGAGGCCGTTGGCGAGCGCATCGCAGATATGCGACGAGGTGGCGGCGTTTCGGGCGAGCAAATACGGGCTCCAGATTATCCAGGTGGTGCAGGAAAGCGACCAGCCCGACGCCATCGCGCAGGCGAAGTACCAAGAGCTCTTGAAAACCGCGCCTCCCGATATGCTCAATTCGCTGCGGTCCGAATGGCACCGCAAGTTGTATCGAGCGACGAGCCGTGACGGAAGCGAGTTCGCGGTCTACGTCGAAGCCGAGGTAACGGCTGTCGGATATAACGAACAGCAGCAACAGCAATCAGGCGGCGGGTTCTTCGCCAACCTCGTGGGGCAGGTTGCGCAGTCAATCGGTTCTGCCATGCAGCAGAGAACATGGCAGACCGATTACGAGATGTTCATGTACTGCCCAGTCGACAAGTTCGAGCAAGTGCTTGGGGAATGCGACCGCGTGCGCGAGTCCATACGGCTCGGCGCAGATTTCAAGTCGCAAGAAGCATGGCTTCGGCAGTTCATGCAGAAGTCGGCCATGCAGACGCAGGCAACTGTCAACAACGCGATGGCCCAGATGGCAGCCGACAATGCCGCGCATTTTGACCGCATGTCCTCGATTATCAAAGACACGAACAATTACACCAGTAACGTCATGCATGACATGATGGCCTCGAACGCGGCAAGCCACGATCGCGTCGCGAACATGCAATCCGAGATGATCGGCGGTTACAACGTGTATCAGGGGACCGACGGAAACCATGTGCGTGCAGACGTCGCGTACGACCATGTGTATCAGGGCAACGTGAACGGCCAGGATTGGGTTGTGGGGGTGGAAGGCGGGTGGCTCGAGCCGGGCGTCGACTTCGTTCCCCTCGGCAAGATAGAAGGCGGAAACTACTAGCGTCGTATATCGGGTACAATGACGCGCATGGCAAATAATTCTGAAACCACCCTCAAAGCGCCGTATGGCGTAGATATGGCGCTCGTTACCGGGCCGGCAGACTCGCTTTTGCGCATTGTGGAAGAAAGCTTCGATGCCCGCATTTCAGTGCGAGGCGACGAAGTGTCCCTTTCGGGCGATGCTGCTGCGGTGAAATCGCTCGAAATGCTGTTCGCCGACCTGTTCAAGGAAGTTTCGAACGGGGGCATTCCCGATGAAAAATCGGTCGGACGGCTCATCGGGCTTTTGCGCACGGCCGAGCTTGCGCCCAACGAACTGCGCGAAGACGTGCTGCTCACGTATCGGGGAAAGGCAATACGCCCCAAGACGGCAGGCCAGAAGCGCTTCGTCGACGCAATTCGGTCAAATACCATCACATTCGGCCTTGGGCCTGCGGGTACGGGAAAAACGTATCTCACGTGCGCCATGGCCGTTGCTGCGTTGCAGCGAAAGGAAGTAGGTCGAATTGTTTTAACGCGCCCCATCGTCGAAGCAGGGGAGAGCCTGGGCTTTTTACCGGGCACCATGATGGAAAAGGTCGACCCCTACATCCGCCCGCTGTATGACGCGCTGTTCGAGATGATGGACACTGACCGCGCGCAACACGCCATAGAGAATGGGACCATCGAAATCACGCCGCTTGCGTTCATGCGCGGGCGCACGTTCAACGACAGCTTCGTCATTTTGGATGAAGCGCAAAACACCACGCCCGACCAGATGAAGATGTTTCTAACGCGTCTCGGTTTCGGGTCGCGCATGGTCATAACAGGCGACGAATCGCAGTCGGACAATCCAAAGGGTCCCGCAGGCATTCGGAGCGCGCGCGAGAAGCTGGCGGGAATCGACGATATCGCGTTTTGCGAGCTGTCAGGCGCCGACGTCGTGCGAAATTCCCTTGTCGCGCGCATCGTCGCAGCTTACGAGGAATAAATAGCCCTATGGAAGTTTACGTGAACTACGACTACCGCGAAGAGGACATGCGGGACCTTATAGATGTCGAGGCCCTCGCTCGCTTGGTTATCGGCGCCGAGGGAAAGCCCGAAGAGACCGAGGTTTCCATCAGCTTCGTAACAGACGAGCGCATTCACGAGCTCAACCGCGAATGGCGCGATGTCGACAGGCCTACCGATGTCCTCTCGTTTGAATGCGACGGCTTCGATGACGACATGCCATGGGAGGAAGGCGAGGCGTACGAGCTCGGCGATATCGTGATAGCTCCCGATGTGGCGCAGGCCCAAGCCCCGGTGTATGGGCTTTCCTTCGAACATGAGATGAGCCTGCTCGTGACGCATGGGCTTTTGCATTTGTGCGGGTACGACCATATGGAAGACGATGAGGCGCTCGTCATGGAAGCGCGTGAACGCGAGCTGTTGAGCGAGTTCTGGGGAGAGCCGTTCGCTCGTTCGGCGGCTGAAAGGGACGAGCTGTGAGCAGGGCTCCGTTCATCAAATCGTTTGGCTATGCGTTTTCGGGCATAGCGCAAACGTTTCGCGAGGGGCGCAATTTCAAAGTGCAGCTTGGGTTTGCCGTTGCGGCTATTGCGCTTGGTTTCGCATTCCGCATCGAACCTCATGAATGGCTTGCCGTCATACTTTGCATGGGTTGCGTGCTTGGAGGCGAGTGCGTGAACACGTCCATCGAGGCTGTCGTGGACCTCGTGTCGCCCGATTACCACGAACTCGCGAAGCGCGCCAAAGACTGCGCCGCAGCTGGCGTTCTCGTATGCTCGATAGCGGCCGTCATCGTAGAGGCGATAATCATCCTGCCGAAAGTCTTCTCTTTGTTCAGCTAAGGGGCGCGTATGTCATTTGAGGGAATGTTCAACGGGTACAAGTCCGGATTCGCCACGTTTGTGGGGCGCCCGAACGCGGGAAAGTCCACGTTGCTCAATGCGATCATGGGCAAGAAGATCGCGATCACGTCCAGCACCGCCCAAACCACGCGCCACCGTTTCCGCGCGGTGAAGACCACCGACGATTTCCAGCTCGTCATCGTTGACACGCCGGGTATTCACAAGCCCCACGACGCCCTCGGAGAAGAGCTCAACACGTCCGCACTCAAGGCGCTTGAGGACGTCGATGTCGTCGCAATGCTCGTGGATGCCTCGCAGCCTGTTGGAACGGGTGACGAATGGGTGGCCAATCAGGTAAAGAACGCGCGGACAAGCAAAGTGCTCGTGCTGTCGAAAACCGACCTGGTAGACGAGGCGGCATTGGAGCTGCAGCGTAAAGCCGCCGAGAAGCTTGCCGATTGGGACGCGGTGGTCGCATGCTCCTCCGAATCGCTCGAAGGCGTCGACGATGTCGTCGAAACGCTCGTGGGCTTCTTGCCAGAAGGTCCGCAATGGTTCCCCGAAGACATGGAAACCGACCAGCCTCTCGAAGTCATCGTGGCGGAGTTCATCCGCGAGAAGATTCTGAGGAGCTTCCGCGATGAGATTCCGCACGCCATCGGCGTGCAAACCGAGGAAATGAGCTATGTGCGCAAGAAGGACCTCTACCGGATTCGCGCTATCGTCTACACCGAGCACGACAGCCAAAAGGGCATGATCATCGGAAAGGGCGGCGCGGCCATAAAGCGCATCGGCACAGAAGCCCGTGGGGACCTTGAGCGCATCCTCGGCGCTCGCGTGTTCCTCGACCTCTCGGTCAAGGTGAAGAAGAACTGGCGCCGCGATGCAAGTCAAATCCGCCGCTTCGGCTACGGCGAAGGCGCATAAGTTGAACACCGCCCCAGGGGTGATGGAGCTGAACACCGTCCCAGGGGTGATGGAGCTGAACACCGTCCCAGGGGTGATGTTCAAATTCTAGTAAGGTTCAATCGAGAATGATCGGTACTTCAATTTGAACATCACCCCTGGGACGGTGTTCAACTCAACTTCCCCTGGGGCGGTGTTCAACTTCATCCTCTTCGGATACAATATGTGGTTAACCAAAGGTGAAGGGGAATAAACATGTTGTGCCCGAACTGCGAAACCGAAAACCGAGACGGCGCGAAATTCTGCGATGAGTGCGGGTTCCCGCTAACTGGGGCCATTGCCGCGCGGGCGGCTGAAATTGCATCATCCGATACTGAAGAGCCATCAGGAATACAACCTGAAACAGACGTCACCGAAGCTATCGACGCCGTCGAGGTCGCGGGTGACGAACCAACCCACGACGAGGAAGCGCAGCAAGGCCCTTCGTCCGACGATGAAACAACCGATGCCGAGGAAGGCGAGCTACCCGAAGACCAGGCTGCCGCTCCTGATGCAACCGCCGTCATCGGCTCTGACCTCAGCGGTTTCGACCAAATCGAAGGCGAATACGGCGAGCGGCTGGTCGATCCCAATTACCAAAACCCCCAGCCGAATTGGCGCGATGGCAATACCATGCAGATGCCACGCATCGAAGGCGAGGAGGCGCCGAAGAGCAAGGATTTCCTCGCATCCACGACGACGAAGCAGAAGCGAAACGGCAAAACGATCGCAGGAATCGTCATCGCGATCGTCGCGGTCGTTGCCATCGTCGCTTTCGCGACGTATCAAATGCAGCTGTGGGGCGGCAAGGCTGTTCCCGACGTGCGCGGCTTGACCGAGGCGGATGCAACGAGCGTGCTCGAGGAGAGCGGGTTCGAAGTTCGCTCGGCCCAGGTGAAATCCGATGATACCGAAGGGCTCGTGTTGATAACCGACCCGACTGCAGGCGCCCGCGCGAACGAAGGCGACGAAATCGTCATCCACATTGCAACGGCCCGATCTGTTCCGAACGTCATCGGCAAGACCGAGGAAGAGGCCAAGGAGGCGTTCGAGGAAGAGGGGTATGAAAACGTTTCCTACGAGAAGGAACGCTCTGATTCTGCGGAGGGCACGGTCCTGTCCGTTTCGCCTGAAGCCGGCACGAGGGCAAAAAGCTCTATTTCCATCATCGTGAAAGTGGCGGAGGCGTATACGGTTCCCGATACGGCGGGAATGAGCGTAGACGAGGCGATCGCCGCTGTGCAGGACGCGGGCCTTCCTTACGACATCGCGTATGTCGAAACGCAGGACTATCCCGAAGGAACCGTCCTCGGAACCGAACCTGAAGCAAACGCCAAGGTCAAAAGCGATACCGTTGTGTCTATCAACGTGGCGCGCGCACGCGGGGTGCAGCTCACGCAAATTACCAAAGACGTCATAACTCCCGGCTACGAGTTGACCATCGACGGCACGAACTACATCGTAAGCTCGCTCGATTCCGCTTCGTACCTCGGCGGCGACCAGGTTTCGTTCACCGTGACCGCGCGGCCGTACACGGTGTTTTTCGGCGTGTACGTGGAAGGCGACCCTCAGAAGGTCTCCGGAGTGATCACCTTCACGGCAGATAACGAGGTTGCGGGCATTTCGTAAGCGTGGCAGGCAAGGCGTACAAAACCCGCTGCATCGTCCTTCGGAAAACGAAGCTTGGCGAAAAGGACCTCATAGTCACCATGCTCGACGAATCGGGGGCGCTGCTGCGCGTCGTGGCGAAAGGCGCGAGGCGTCCCGGCGGGTCGTATGCCGCCAGGCTGGAGCTCTTTTCAATAGTCGACGTCATGTGCGCTGAGGGAAAGAGCCTTGACGTCGTGACGAGCGCCAAGCTTGCCGACGGCAGCGGCTTATCAGAATTCGGAATCGAGCAGTCGGCTTGCGCATCGGTTCTCGCAGAGCTTCTATCGGTTCTCGCGCAAGAGGGCTTGCCGCATGACCGCCTCTTCCCGATGGCAAGCGCCGCGTTTCAGGGTATTGCGCGCGAAGACCCCGTCGACGGGTTGAAGCTCACGTGCTCCGCCTTGCTCAAGGCGCTCGCTTACGCAGGATTTAGGCCCAGTTTCGTGAACTGCATCGCATGTGGCGAGCCCATAGAAAACGCCGCCTGGGAAACAGTGCCGTTTTCCACCGTCGAAGGCGGGGCGGTATGCCTAGAATGCCCCAGGCCATCTGATTCGGTGCATATCGATGCCGAAGTCCTGCGTTGGTGCGACGCCCTCATGCGGTCACGCTTCGAAGACGTCCTCGCATACGAGCCTGACTTGGGAACGCTCTTCTCGGTTTTGCAACTTGCTCAGCAATGGACGCGCGCGCATGTCGGCAAGAACCTCAAATCGCTCGACTTTCTTTTCACGGCAGGTCTTTTCTAACGCTTGAAATGCAGAAACTGTGGGGGAGCGGGGTTTTCCTTGAACGGGAGGGTCCGCTTCCATAGAATGGACAAGCTGCGCAAACGCGCGGTGACTTCTTACTTGGTTTCATGCGCCACCGCATGCAACTCAGTTGGGAGCCAGGTTAACCCCGCAAGGGAAAGAAAGGTGGAAGAAATGGCAGACAAGCTCAGCATCACCAAGGAGCGCACGGCCGAACTCATCGCGGAGTACGGCAAGGACGCGAACGACACCGGCAGCGTCGAGGTTCAGGTCGCAATCCTGACCGAGCGCATCCGCAACCTCACCGAGCATCTCAAGGTGCACAAGAAGGACAACCACACGCGCCGCGGCCTCATGAAGCTCATCGGCCGCCGTCGCGGGCTCCTCAAGTACATCAAGAACCGCGATATCGACGAATACCGCGCGCTGGTGAAGAAGCTCGGCATCCGCGACAACATCTAGGTGAAAGGGAACCCGCTTCTCGCGGGTTCTTTTAAATAATGAGTCGCAGGACGTTCCTGCCACTCATTTTGAATATGAGCGCAAGGGCTGGAACGTGCTGCGAAATGAGTGGCAGGAACGTCCTGCGACTCATTTGCAAGAGGACAAAAGAGGAAGAGAGAAAAGGAAACATGGAAAAGATCGTCGAGAAGTTCGAACTGTACGGCAAGGAGTACCGCCTCGAAACGGGCGAGCTGGCCAAACAGACGACGGGCGCGGTGCTCGTCGGCCAGGGCGACACCACGGTGCTCGTGACGGCAGTCATCTCCAACCAGGAGAAAGATTACGACTTCTTCCCGCTGACCGTCGACTACATCGAGAAGATGTACGCCGTCGGCCGCATTCCGGGCGGTTACCTCAAGCGCGAGGCACGTCCGTCCGAAAAGGGCACCCTCACGGCCCGCATGATCGACCGCCCCATCCGCCCCGGTTTCGCCGAGGGCTTCAAGCGCGAGGTGCACGTGGTCGCAACCACGCTCGTTGCCGACCAGGTCAACCCCATCGACAACATCTGCGTCATGGGAGCTTCCGCCGCCCTGATGATCGGCGACGCGCCGTTCGATGGCCCCTGCGCATGCGTGCGCGTTGCGCGCGACATCGATACGGGCGATTTCATCTGCAACCCCACGTACGAGGAGCAGGCGAACTCCGATCTGGACCTCATCATCGCAGGCACGACCGATTACATTTCGATGATCGAGGCGGGCGCGAAGGAGATTTCCGAAGAGGACATGCTCGCCGCCATGCAGTTCGGCCAGACTGCGATTGCGAAGTTCTGCGAGGCGCAACAGCGCTTCCTCGACCGTTGCAACATCGAGAAGCGCGAATGGCCGGTTCACCAGGCAGATCCCTCCATCGCCGAGCGCATCGAGCCGTTCGCTGGCGAGATGTCCGCCGCCCTCAAGGATGCTGACAAGCAGGCGCGCATGGGCAAGGTCGAAGACCTGAAGGAGCGCATCAAGGCAGAGAAGTTCACCGAGGAAGAGCTCGCGGCTTGGGGCGCAGACATCGCAGCCGAGCTGAAACTGCTGGAGAAGCATGCGATGCGCGCCATGGTCATCGAGACGGGCGAACGTGCCGACGGCCGCACGCCCGAGGAAATCCGCCCGCTGCATATCGTTCCCGGCTACCTGCCGCGCGTGCATGGCTCGGGCCTCTTCCAGCGCGGTCAAACCCAGGTGCTCTCCATCGCCACGCTCGGCATGCTCAACGAATGGCAGCGACTCGACACCATCGAGCCCGTCGAGGGCAAGCGCTACATGCACCAATACAACTTCCCGCCCTACTGCACGGGCGAAGTCGGCCGCATGGGCGCTCCTAAGCGCCGCGAAGTGGGCCATGGCGCCCTGGCCGAGCGCGCGCTCATCCCCGTGCTGCCTTCCGAGGACGACTTCCCGTACGCCATTCGCGTGGTTTCCGAGGTGCTCGAGTCGAACGGTTCCTCTTCCATGGCTTCCACGTGCGGTTCCACGCTCGCTCTCATGGACGCTGGCGTGCCCATCAAGGCTCCCGTATCCGGCATCGCCATGGGCCTCATCAAGGAAGGCGACGATGTCGTCATCCTTTCCGATATCCAGGGCATCGAGGACTTCCTCGGCGACATGGACTTCAAGGTGACAGGTACCGAAAACGGCATCACCGCCCTTCAGATGGACAACAAAGCCCGCGGATTGTCGGTCGAGATCCTCGCACGCGCCCTCGAGCAGGCCAAGCGTGGCCGCGCTCACATCCTCTCGGCCATGCTCGAGCAGATCGCCGAGCCGCGTGCAGAGCTTTCCGATTACGCACCGCGCATCGAGACCATCCATATCCCCGTCGACAAGATTCGCGACGTCATCGGCTCGGGCGGCAAGGTCGTTCGCGGCATCCAGGAGGAAACCGGCGCGCAGATCGACATTCAGGAAGACGGAACCATTCATATCGCAGCAGTTCAAGGCACGGCTGGCGAGGCTGCGAAGAAGATGATCCTCGGCATCGTGAAGGAGCCCGAGGTGGGCGAGGAGTACGAAGGCGAGGTCGTCGGCATCAAGGACTTCGGCGCCTTCGTGAAGCTCACGCCTGCCAAGGACGGTTTGCTTCATATTTCCCGCGTCGCCAACGGCCGCGTAGGCAAGGTCGAAGACGTGCTGAACCTCGGCGATGTCATCAAGGTGAAGGTGCTCGAGGTCGACGAGAAGACCGGCAAGATCTCGCTCGATCGCCTCGACAAGCCCGATGCGCCTGCTGGTTCCGCTCCGGCTCGCCGCGAGCGCGATGATAGCAAGCCAGGTCGCAGCAACAACCGCGACCGCAAGCCCCGTCGTAGCCACGAAGCGTAGTTATACTTGTCCGCCCGAGGAGCGGGAATGGGCCTTCGCAACACGCTGAGGCTAACCGCTCCTCATTACGGCGGAGCTGCTGCGGAACTCGCTCGCTTCGCTCGCTCAGACAGTCCTCGCAAAACCGCTCCGCCTTCATTCGTCGCAGCCTCAGAGAGTTACGAAGGCCCATTCCCGCTCCTCGGGCTAATCTAATATGAAATGGAGAAACGTATGATCAAGGTTGCCGTTGCAGGATATGCCGGGCGTATGGGCTCTGCTGTTGTTGATGCCGTAACCGCTGCTGACGACATGGAAGTCGCGTGCGGCATCGACCCGTTCGGCAAGGACGTCGATTTCCCGACGTTCGAAACCGTTGCCGAGGCAATCGAGGGCGCATCGTTCGACGTGCTCGTCGACTTCACGCAGCCGAGTGTCGTAGCCGGAAACCTTGAAGTCGCGCTTCCCGCGGGAGTTGACTGCGTCGTAGGGACGACCGGCCTTTCGAACGAGAAACTTGAAGAGCTGGCGTCGCTCGCGCCGGAGGGCACGTGCCTGTTCTATGCTCCGAACTTCACGACTGGCGCCGTTCTCATGATGCAATTCGCCAAGGCGGCAGCACCGTTCTTCCCGGAGGCCGAAGTCATTGAGTTCCATCATTGCAACAAGAAGGACGCGCCTTCTGGAACCGCGGTTCGAACTGCTCAGATGATTGCCGATGCTCGCGATTTCACGAGCGCGGCTCCTGGAAAGGAAACCGAGATAGCGGGTTGCGAGGGCGCACGTGGCACGTTGGTCGATGGCGTTCCCGTTCATTCCGTAAGGTCGATGGGCTTTGTCGCCACGCAAGAGGTCATTTTCGGTTCGATGGGCCAAACGCTGACCATTAAACACGATTCATGGGACCGTTCGTCGTATATGCCGGGCGTTCTGTTGGGAATCCGAAACGTGGGCGACAAGAGTGGCCTTATCATTGGCCTCGAGAGTTTCATGAATTAAGAACTAGAAAAGGAGCATCTAATGGCTGAGCCGAGATTTGGTCGTCTGATAACCGCGATGATCACCCCATTCGATGAGAACCGCGATATCGACCTCAAGCGCACGGACGAGTTCGTGAACCGCCTCATCGAAGGTGGCACCGACTCCATCATCGTGTGCGGGACGACCGGCGAAAGCCCGACGGTGTTCTACCCTCAGAAGATCGAAGTCATCCGTCGCGTCATCGAGGCTGCTGATGGACGCGTTCCCATCATCGCCAACGTGGGCGACAACTGCACAGCCGACACGATCGACTTCGCCGCCGACGTCAGCAAGCTTGGCGTTGACGGCTTCATGTGCGTGGTGCCGTACTACAACAAGCCCCCGCAAGAGGGCCTGTACCAGCACTTCAAGGCTATCGCGCAGTCGACTGACTTGCCCATCATCCTGTACAACATCCCAGGTCGTTGCGTCGTCAACATGAAAGCCGAAACGACGCTGCGCCTTGCGAACGAGCTCGACAACATTGTGGCCATCAAAGAGGCTTCGGGTGATATCGAGCAAGTGAAGGCTATCGTCGCGGGCGCGCCCGAGGGCTTCTCCGTGTATTCCGGTGACGACTCGTTCACCTACCCGCTCATGCAGGCAGGCGGCGTGGGCGTCATCTCGACGATTTCCAATGTCGCCACAGCTCGCATGAAGGAAATCGTCGATTTGTGCGCAGCAGGGAAGTGGGACGAGGCAACTGAGGCTAACGAGCGCCTTCTCCCGCTTATGAACGGGCTGTTCGAGACGACGAACCCGATTCTCGTGAAGGAAGCGCTCGCGCTCGACGGTTTCCCGGTCGGCGGCGTCCGCTTGCCGCTCGTCGACGCGACGCCTGAGCAATCAGAACGCTTGGCCTCCATCATGCGCGAAGTTGGAGTACTGTAATTTGAACATCACCCCTGGGGTAATGTTCAAATTTTAAAAACAGGCCGAATACGGCCTCATAGGATTTGCAACAGAAACGAGGTATTAATGGCAGATTCCGATAATGCCAGAACGCCCAGGCGGCGTCGTACAGCTGCGCCTTCAAACGGCAAAGCCCAGAACAACGGGCAGGATAAGCAAAGCCAACAAGGCCAGCAGCAAAACAACCAGAAGAAGAAGCGCGGAACGCAATCGGTCAAGTTCGTGAAACTCGAGAAGGAGCGTCCAGCGCTAACGCGCGATATATCGAAGGGCGAGCAGAAGAAGGCCCATCGCAAACGCGGCAGCTCGGGCGAGGGAAAGAAACAAGGGGCCCAGCTCAAGGTCATTCCGCTTGGCGGTCTCGACGCCATCGGCAAGAACATGACCGTGTTCGAATGCGGCAACGACATCGTGCTCGATGACGCGGGCCTTATGTTCCCCGATGACGACCATCCCGGCATCGACCTGATCTTACCCGATTACACGTACGTCCTCGAGCATGCCGACAAACTGCGCGGCATCGTCATCACCCATGGCCATGAAGACCATACGGGAAGCTTGCCGTACTTATACAAGGACCTAGACAAGCAGGTGCCCATTTACGGCACGAAGATGACGCTCGGCCTCATCGAGGGCAAGTTCGCCGAGCATCGCATCAAGAACGCGAAACTCGTGGAAATAAAGCCCGGCGACAAGATCAACCTTGGATGCATCGAAGCCGAGTTTTTCGCCGTGAACCATTCGATTCCCGGTGCCGTCGGCGTTTTCTTCCGCAGCCCTGCCGGAAACGTCCTGCATACCGGCGACTTCAAGCTCGACCAGAGCCCGATTGACGGCGTGCACACCGATTTCGCCGCGTTGGCCCGCTTTGGCGACGAGGGAGTCGACCTCATGCTCTCCGATTCGACGAACGCCAACAACCCCAACTTCACGAAATCTGAAAGCGAAGTCGGCAAGACCCTCAGCAAGATAATCGCGCAGGCCCAAGGACGCGTCGTCATCGCCTCTTTTGCAAGCCATATTCACCGTATGCAGCAGATTTGCGATGCAGCAGTCGCAAATGGCCGCAAGGTTGTCGTTACCGGACGCTCGATGATCCAGAACACCGATATCGCGCGAAAGCTCGGCTACCTGAGCATCGACGACAAGGACCTCGTCGACGCCTACGAACTGTCGGGTATACCTCCCGAGAAAATCGTCGTCATGTGCACGGGAAGCCAAGGCGAGCCGCTCTCGGCCCTTTCGCGCATAGCGGGCGGCCTGCACAAGACGATAGAAATCGACGAAGGCGACACGGTCATCATTTCTGCTACGCCCGTGCCGGGCAACGAGAAAGCCGTCACGCGCGTCATCAACATGCTCTCGAAGATCGGCGCCGATGTGTATGACAAGTCGCGCGCCCTCGTGCACGTGTCAGGACATGCCGGCGCAGAGGAGCTCAAACTGGTGCTCTCGATCACGCATCCGCGCGCTTTCATGCCCGTTCACGGCGAGGCTACTCACTTGCGAGCGCATGCCGCGCTGGCAGAGCAAACTGGCGTTCCCGCCGATAACATCTTCATTTGCGAGAACGGGGAGAGCCTCGTGCTCGACGCTTCCGGCGTGCAGCCCGGCGAACATGTGCAAAGCGGCGTCGTGTACGTCGACGGGTTATCTGTCGGTGACACTTCGCAAGACGTGCTCGACGAACGCGTCACGCTCGGAGCTCAGGGATTCGCCGCTTTGTCAGCCGCGGTATCGATGTCCGAACGGAAGCTCGCCGCTCCCGTTTCCATCGAGATGCACGGCATCACGGGCGGCGACGACCCGTATGTCGCCATCGAAGCGCAAGAAGCCGTGGAGACCGCCCTTAAGCGCCAGCTTGGGAAAGGCGCCACGGCAGTCGAGCTTCGCAAGGTCGGACGCGATACATTGCTGAACCTCCTTTGGGAACGCACGAAACAACGTCCTATGGCGATAGCGACGATTTTGGAGGTATAGCGGAATTCCTTCAGATAACGCTCATGAGGCAGGCTAAGCAGCCTGCCTCATTTGGTTTGACGGGCTGAAAGATATATAATTGCCGTATATAAACGATCTTTAAACGCAGCATAAAGGAGGCCATTCGTGGCCAAATCTTCTTCATCTGGTTCTCGGAGCGCAAGCAACGGCCAAGCAGCCAAGCGCAAACGCGCCGCTACGCCTGCAGAAAAGAGCGGGCGCAAGCGCATTTCAGAAACTCCCGCGCCTGCGCCCCTTATCGACGACAGCTCCAGGAGAAACATAATCGGAATTGTCTGCGCTGTCGTGGCGCTGGCCCTCATTCTCATCGTAGCGTGGCCGACAAATGCGGTTGTGACCTCGTTCCTTTCGCTTGTATTGCGTCGCGGATTGGGCATCGGGGCGTATATCTTGCCCATTCTCCTCATCATCGTCGCCGGCACGTTCATCGCGCGATTCGAATCGGAAAGGGTGCCGACGCGCGTCATCATCGGCTTGGCGCTCATATTCATTGCGTTGTTGGTTCTATTCGCCCTCTTCACGCCCGACGCCCTCGATGCGAACGGCAAGGCGACCATGGCGATCTTCGATGAAAACCAGGTCGTGTACCGAGGCGGCTACATTGGAGCTGGGCCAGCTTATCTAGGCCTCATGCTGCTCGGCTTGCCGGTATCCGTCATCATCGTAATCGGCATCATCGCCATCGGGCTCGTGGTAATCGGGTTCTCGATTCGCAAAGTAGTCGCGGCAGTGCAACGCAGGCGCGAAGAAGCGCAGCTCCGCGAAGACGAAGAACTCGGCGTCGCCCCTGACCAACCATACCTGCCCATGACACCGAGGCGTTCGAGGAATTCCGGAAGCGTGAGCAGCTCTGCCCGCACACAGCTCATCGAGCCCGCCATGGCGCCGATGCCGTCGGGCCAATCAGGTCGCCTGTCTGAGCGAATCTCCGGCGGGCGCACCGCGCCGAGCACCACAGCTGGAACAACCCAGCAGCTCACGCGTAAACTCGGTGCCCGCGACGGGCAAAGCGACAACACCGTCCCGCTTCCCGAGAAGAAAGCGGGAGCATCGCCTAAAAAGGACATGGCGGAAAACGGCGTCGTGGGTGCGATACCCGGCGACACCTTCGAATTGCCGAGCATGTCGTTGCTCAAGGTCGGGAAGGGCAAGCGAAAGACCAAGGCCTTTGAAAACGAACTTGAGGAAACCGCCGCGCGCCTACAGCAAACGCTCGAGGATTTCGGCATCATGGCCACCGTCGTCGATTGGGTCGCGGGGCCAACGGTAACCCTGTTCGAAGTCGAGCTTCCTTCAGGCGTTCGCGTAAGCCGCATCACGGCGCTCAACGACGACATCGCTCTTGCGCTCGCCGCGCCTGGCGTGCGAATTTTCGCACCCATTCCCGGTACTCATTACGTCGGCATCGAGGTGCCGAACGCCACGCGCGAAAACGTGTTGCTCGGAGACGTGCTCAAAGAAGTGCATGGCGGCCCCCTCGAGATGGCCATCGGCAAAGACGTCGAGGGAAATGCGATCATCTGCGACCTCGCCAAGATGCCTCACCTCCTCATCGGCGGCACGACGGGCTCCGGCAAGTCGGTCGGCATAAACGCCATGATCATGTCGATGCTCATGCGGGCCACGCCGAGCCAGGTTCGGTTCATCATGATCGACCCGAAGCGCGTGGAATTCGCGCCGTATGCCGACATTCCGCACCTGTACGTTCCCGTCGTAACCGAGCCCAAGGAAGCCGCAAGCGCCCTTTCATGGGGTGTTGCGGAAATGGAACTGCGCCTGAAGACCTACTCGAAAGTAGGCGTGCGCAATATCGCTTCGTATAACGAGCTCGTCACATCGGGAAAGCTGAAGGGCATGATCGAGGACGGGTCCATAAAGCAGTCGGATTTGCCCCAACAACAATACATCGACGAGCCGATGCCCTACATCGTCATCGTCATCGACGAGCTTGCCGACCTCATGATGAACGTCGGCAAAGAAGTCGAGTTCTCGATCAGCCGCATCGCGCAGCTGGCACGCGCGGCGGGCATCCACCTCATCGTCGCAACGCAGCGCCCGTCTGCGAACGTCGTCACGGGCCTCATCAAGGCGAACATCACGAACAGAATTGCATTCAACGTGGCCTCGAGCCTCGACAGCCGTGTCGTGCTCGACACTTCAGGGGCCGAGAGCCTCATCGGCAACGGCGACCTTTTGCTCTCGAAGCCGGAGTATCCCAAGCCGTTGCGCGTTCAGGGCTGCTACACCTCCGACGAGGAAATCGCCGCTGTCGTGGAGGCGGTCAAAGCGCAAGGAGAGCCCGATTACCACTCCGAGATCCTCAAGACGAACCTCATCACGATCGGCGATTCCATGCCCGATGGCTCTGGCGGGTCAGGCGGGTCGGACGATCCGCTTATCTGGGAGGCGGCTGAAATCGTCGTCGCAAGCGGTCTCGGGTCTACTTCCAATATACAGCGCAAGCTGAAAGTCGGGTATTCACGTGCCGGCCGTATAATGGACATGCTCGAGGAGAAGGGCGTCGTGGGGCCGCCGAATGGAAGCAAGCCGCGCGACGTGCTCGTCGACGCAATGGAGCTCGAAGCGCTCAAAGCGTTCGAATCGGCCGACGAGTAAGGGCGTAAGGGGTTAACGTGACTCAGATGACGTCTGGCAAAGTGCTCCGAGAAACTCGAGAGCGCAAAGGATACGACCTTAACACTGTAGCGCGCCGCCTGCGCATCAGGCCGGATATACTCCGCTCGATCGAAGCCGGCGATTTCGCAAGCATGCCGCCAAGGGGCTACGCGCGTAACATGGTGAACGCCTACGCGCGCTTGCTCGGCTTGAACCCAACTGAAATCGTGAACATGTACCTTGACGAGGCGTATGCGGCGCAGGTTGAGAAAGCGCGTGGGCGAGAGCCCGCGGGGGCTTTTTCCGTCGACACGAGCCGCCGCGCCGCAAGCAGAAGGGCAAGGGGCCTGCGAGATGTAACCGGCACGGGAAACAATGCTTACGTAGACGAAGGTCAGGGCTCGATTCGCGATGCTTACACAGATGGCGGCACGCGATACACCAGGGCTCTGTACGACGACAGAACACCGTTTTCGCATGACGGGTACGGCATCACGCGCGAAAGGACTGAGCGGCCCGGGAAATCCGAGCGCGATTTCATGAGCCATCATTCAGGTTATTCTGCAGATGACTACGGTTCCGTCGGCGCTCAGACCCCTGCGACGGTGCGACCTGTCCACGTTGGCCAAACGCCAATGGAGTACAGCGCTTCGCGCATGCCGTCGTTCCTTCAGTCCCGCATCGCCATCGGGGGAATCGCGCTTGTCGTCATCGTCATAATCGTCATCGTCGCCGTCGTACTGCTCGGCAACCGGAGCGCGCCAGCCGAGGAGGACGTTTCGAAGCTTCCGGTGTCGGGAATCAGCGACACCACGGGCACTGCCGATAACGACAGCGAGACCGGCCTCGTGGAAGTCGCTCCTTCGAGCTCTCGCGTGGTTTTGAGCGTCAAGCAAGGCGAGGAGTGCTATCTCGAAACCTATGGCGAGAACAACTCGACTTCAACTTACATGATGACCGGCCCTGCGCAGGAAAACATCGAGGTCACCGGCGTCCTCACCATAGCGACATGGACACCCGAATACGTGAAGGTGACCGTCGACGGGGTGGTGGTCGAGCTTACCTCGAACGACCAGTACAACGGCATGTACGCTTATACGGTCGACTTCCCGAAGATCCTCGAAAACTGGCGTGCCACCCATACTTCGAAGGAAGCCCAGAGGTCGGCTGCGGTCGCCACCGCGGAAAGCACGGCGAACCAAACTCCCGCTCCTCAAACAAGCGAGCCAGTTGCCGAAGAGCAGCAGCAGGAACCCGATGAAGGGGAAGAGCCCGAGGGAGAAAGCTCCGAAGAGGAATAACATGATGCGTGATCAATGTCACGCTAACCGAAAGGCACCGATATGGCCAAAGAATCGAGCTTCGACGTAGTTTCCACCATCGACTTGCAAGAAGTCGACAACGCATTCCAGCAAGCGAAAAAGGAGCTTTCCCAACGATACGACCTGAAGGATTCCGGGGCGCAAATCAGCTTCGACAAGGCGGGGAAGTCGATTACCGTGAAAGCGCCGAGCGATTTCACAGCCAACCAGGTCATCGATGTCATATCGTCGAAACTCGTGAAGCGGAAGATCGACCTCGCGGCAATACACTGGGGAGAACCAGTTGCCTCCGCCGGCCAGTCTGTCACCAAGACTGCGTCTATCGTGGAAGGGATCGACCGCGATACCGCCGGCGCCATCAACAAGGACATCAAGGCGCTGAAGCTTAAGGTGAAAGTCACAATCGAAGGGGACCATCTGCGCGTCAGCTCGGCTTCCCGCGATACGCTGCAGGATGTCATTGCGTTCTTGAAAGGCCAAGATTACGGCCAACCGCTTCAATATGTGAATTACCGGTAGCAGCGCATGACGCAGACAGGCCCCGAACAGCGCTCCGTCGCTTTCATCACGATGGGATGCGCTAAGAACGAAGTTGATAGCGACCATATGGGCGAACGCCTCCAAAGGGCTGGCTATTCGATTTCAGATGACCCTGAAACGGCTGACGTCGTCGTCGTGAACACGTGCTCGTTCATCCAGGCGGCAACTGAGGAGAGCATCGATGCGATACTCGAAGTTGCCGGATACGCTTCGGTTTCCGAGGGGAGAGCGCACCTTGTCGTCGCCGGGTGCATGCCGGCTCGCTATGGCGACGATCTCGCGCAAGAACTTCCGGAAGCCGGCGCGTTCGTACCTTGCGCAGACGAAACGACCATAGTCAACGTCGTCGACGAGCTTTTGGGAATCGAGCGCATGCCTGGCTCGGATATCGCAGTTGAAGCGAGGCCTGTCGTCGACAGGGTTTCTGCCTACGTCAAGATCTCCGATGGGTGCGATCGGTTCTGCGCTTACTGCACGATCCCGTATATCCGCGGACGTTACCACTCGTTTGAGCTTTCAGACATCATGAGTGAAATCGAACGCGTCGCATCCCGTGGTGCACGGGAAATCGTGCTCATCGCGCAGGACACTGGCAGATGGGGAACCGATTTGAACGTTCCTTCATCGCTTGCCGAACTCGTCGGCACCGTCGCAGACGCGTATCCCAACCTATGGTTCCGCGTCATGTACATACAGCCAGAGGGCATTACCGACGAACTCATCAAGGCCGTTTCGGAGCACGCTAACGTTTGCAAGTATTTCGACATCCCGTTCCAGCATTCTAATGGCCGGATATTGAAATCGATGAACCGCAGCGGTTCGGGAAGCGAGTATCTGGACCTCCTTGCGCGCATCAGGGCGGCTATTCCCGACGTGACGCTGCGGACGACGCTCATAGCCGGATACCCCGGGGAGACGGAAGACGATTTCGAGGAGCTGAAGGACTTCGTCGAGGCTGCTGACCTGGACTACATCGGCGTGTTCCCGTATTCAAGGGAAGAGGGCACGCGCGCATACGACCTCGATGGCCAGATTGACGAGGACGAGAAGCTTTCCCGCGCACAGGAAATTCGCGACTTGGCTGACGCGGTATGCGCGCCGCGTATTGCATCGCGCGTCGGCAGGGAGGTCGACGTCCTCGTATGCGGACAAGAAGAAGACGGCCAGCTGTTTGGACGGGCGATGTGCCAAGCTCCCGACGTTGACGGGGTCACGTACATCGATGCCGGGGAACCGGGCGAAGTCGTGCGGGTGCGTTTAGAGGATTCCCTCATGTACGAACTGGAAGGCACGGTGGTTTCATGAGCGAATCGACCAAAGCCTCCATCTGGACGCCTTCCAACGTCATCACGATAACGCGCATCCTGCTCGTTCCCGTGTTCGTTGCGGCATTGCTGGCGCCCTGGCCAGAATGGTTCGGCATGAACGCCGCCTTCAGCAACGACTGGAAGTCGATAATCGCAGCGGCGATTTTCGTGCTCATTTCCTGCACCGACTGGTTAGACGGCTACCTTGCGCGATCGCGCAACGAGGTCACCGATTTCGGGAAATTCATGGATCCGCTTGCTGACAAGATCCTCGTTGCGGCTGCGCTCATTGCGCTCGTTGACCTTGGCTCTCTGCCCACGTGGGTCGTGTTGATAATCCTTGCACGGGAATTCATCGTATCGGGCGTGCGCATGATGGCGGCAAGCAAGGGAGTCGTCATAGCCGCGAGCATGATCGGCAAGTTCAAGACGGTGTTCCAAATGATCGCCATTGTGCTTTTCACCATAAAAGACTCGCACATGATCGGCGATATCGGGGAAGCTTTCAGCGATACGCTATGGGTGTTCAGCTGGTTTGTCATGCTTATCGCAGTCGGATTGACCATTGCATCCATGATCGACTACCTCGTGAAAGCACGGGACATCATCGGGCTTGGAAACGGTTCAGTCGAAGATTCCGCACATGACGGCCAACCAGCGCTGGCCCACAGGGTTGTCGATGCTGCCCGTTCACGGCATATGACCATCGCCACGGCAGAAAGCCTCACGGGCGGTTTAATAGGAGCGTCGATTACGGAAGTGCCGGGGTCGTCGGAAGTGTTCCTCGGCGGCGTGATGAGCTATGCGAGCGCGGTAAAGCAGGGCGTGCTCGGCGTCGCGTCGGAAACCATCGGGTCCGTTGGCGTTGTGAGCGAAGAGTGCGCCATCGAGATGGCCGAAGGCGTTCGCAGGCTCGTCGGAGCTGATATCGCGGTTTCCGTGACCGGCATTGCCGGGCCGGGAGGGGAAGAGCCCGATAAGCCAGTGGGAACGGTGTGGATGGCGGTTTCCACTGACGAAGGGACGAAGGCCACGGTTTTCCATTTCGAGGGAGATAGGGACGACGTGCGCAATTCAACCGTCGATGCTGCCCTTGAAGCACTTTTGGCGCATTTCAGCTGAATTCTGGGCGATTCTTTTTGGCGTTAAACCGAATTCTCAGCGAACTTCGGTAGCCGCATCAATCTTTTCCAATGATCGTTTCTGGACTACGCGCGTAGAGGCAAACGCATTGATGGCGCCATGAGCTTGGTAGGATTTTGCCTACCGTTCAAGTGAATACTTGACCGCAAACATCTGTTCGGTATAATGCAAATATCGGAAATCACGAGAGAAGGCATCATGAACGAAGAAAAACTGAAATCGCTCAAGCTCACGACAGACCAAATCGAAGGCAAGTTCGGCAAAGGCTCCATCATGAAATTCGGAGATGCCGGGGTCGACTTGAAGGTCGACGCCATTCCTACGGGCGCGTTGCCCCTCGATGCGGCTCTCGGCATCGGCGGTGTGCCGCGCGGCCGCATAATCGAGGTGTACGGCCCTGAATCGAGCGGTAAAACCACGCTTGCGCTGCAAATTCTCGCAGAAGCGCAGGCTTTAGGCGGCATCGTCGCATTCATCGATGCCGAGCATGCGCTCGACCCGGTGTACGCAGCTCGCCTTGGCGTCGACATCGACGAGGTGCTTATCTCGCAGCCCGACACGGGAGAGCAAGCGCTCGAAATCTGCGATATGCTCGTCCGTTCCGGCGCAATCGATTGCATCGTCATCGACTCCGTTGCGGCGCTTGTCCCACGCGCGGAAATCGAAGGCGAAATTGGCGATACGACTGTCGGGCTTCAGGCAAGGCTCATGTCGCAAGCGCTCCGCAAGCTTGCCGGCTCGCTTTCCAAGTCGAACACGACATGCATATTCATCAACCAGCTCCGCGAGAAGATCGGCATCATGTTCGGCAACCCTGAAACGACGACGGGCGGCCGTGCGCTCAAGTTCTTCTCGAGCGTGCGTATCGATATCCGTAGAATCGATTCCATAAAGCTCAACGGCGAGGTCGTGGGCAACCGCGTGCGTGCGAAGGTGGTAAAGAACAAGGTGGCGCCCCCGTTCAGGCAGGCTGAGTTCGACCTCATGTACGGTCAGGGCATCTCGAAGGAAGGCTGCGTCATCGACATGGCCGTTGAAGCCGGCGTCGCAAAGAAGAGCGGTGCTTGGTACACCTATGGCGAAGAGCGTCTCGGCCAAGGTCGCGAGGCTGCGAAGCAGACCCTTCACGACAATCCCGATTTGCTCAGAGAGCTTGAGACGAAAGTTCGTGAGCACTTTGAAATTCCCATCATTTCTCGCTCAGCGGAAGAGGCAGATGCCATCACTCCCGTAGAAAAGCCCACGAAGAAACGCTAACGTCGCTTCATGCCCAAGACCGAACTTATAGCTCAGCTTAAAGCTGATATTCGCACGATCGAAAGCGGCGACTCAGGCCGGGCGGACATCGACCATGAGGCGTCGCGTTCATCACGTTCCTCATCGAAGGATTCAACCGAACGCGACGCTTTCAAGAAGATCATTGCGCTCGTGAACGTAAGCGACCGATCCGAAAAGGCGATTCGCGAACGTCTCGAGCGCGATGACTTCGAAGCAGAGGAAATCGAAGAGTCTGTAATCCGCGCCAAAGAATGCGGGTTCATCGACGATATCCGTTTTGGCGAAGTGCTTGTCAGAAGCCGTATTTCCCAGGGAAAGGGAAGCGTGCTCATCGCACGCGAGCTATCAGATAACGGCATCGATCCGTTCGAGGTGCCTGGCTGGCCCGACGAATACCCGCTTTCGTTCGATGATGAGCTCGAACGTGCGCTCTCGATCATCGAAAGAAAGCCGCCTCGGTCGAAGAACAAGCGAGAAGGGGCGTATCGCAAGCTCGTTCAAAGAGGATATCCGAGCGCAGTTGCCTCTTCTGCAGCGCGAATGTGGGAAGAACGGCTGCATTCCTAGCTGAACGTTTCGAGACCTATACGTTCCCGCACTTTTTATGTCGATAGGTCCTATTTCGTATTCAAGCGATTCATATGCGCTTAATATTGAATCTGTATGAGAATACGAACCCGCTAGGGTGTTTATATAACCAGTTGAATATCGACACCGCACCGAGACTCTATTCTCATGCCCCGCGCTATGCTGCGCTGGGCATTATTTGTACGTACCAAGAAAGGAGCAGCGATGATCACCAGCATAGTCATAGGAATCGTAGCAATCATCATCGGCGTTCTCCTTGGCTTCGTAATCGCACGTTACCTTGCTAACGCATCAGCAAAGAAGAAGACCGAGGAAGCAGAATCCATCCTTACCGATGCCCGTCGCCAAGCCGAGACGATAAAACGGGAAGCAGAAGTCGAGGCTAAGGATGAGGCGTACAAGATGCGCGCCGAGATAGAGTCTGAACGCAAGGAGCGTCAGCGCGAGGTACGCGAAGCCGAGCACCGTGTTCAGCAACGTGAGGAATCGCTCGACCGTCGCACCGATTCCCTCGACAAGCGCGAGCATCAGATTTCCTCTCTGCAGGGCCAGGTTGAAAAGCGTCAACGTGAGCTCGACGATGCCGAAGAGGAAATCAACCGCAGGCTCGAAAGCGTGGCGGGCATGTCGCCGGAAGAAGCCAAGGAAGAGCTTCTCAACAACCTCAAAGACGACGTTGCGCATGAAAGCGCTGCCATAATCCGCGATTCCGAAGCACGCACCAGGGCCGAGGCCGACAAGACGGCTCGTTCGATTCTCAGCCAGGCAATGCAGCGTATTGCTTCGGAGTTCACGGTCGAGAACACCGTTTCGACCATTCAGATTCCCTCCGACGACCTGAAGGGCAGGATCATTGGCCGCGAGGGCAGGAACATCCGCTCGTTCGAACAGATAACGGGCACGAATCTCATCATCGACGACACGCCTGAATGCGTTACGATTTCATGCTTCGATCCCGTTCGCCGTGAAATCGGGCGCGTCACGATGGAAAACCTCATCTCCGATGGTCGCATTCATCCCGCCCGTATCGAGGAGATGTTCGCCAAGGCCGAAAAGCTCGTGAACCAGCGCGTGCAGGAAGCCGGCGAGCAAGCTGCGTTCGATACCGGCATTCACGATATGGACCCTGAACTCGTCAAGACGCTTGGTCGCTTGCGCTACCGCACTTCATACGGCCAGAACGTTCTCAATCACTCGCTTGAGGTTGCGTATCTTTGCGGCGTCATGGCAAGCGAGCTCGGGCTCGATCCGGTTCCTGCGAAACGTGCGGGCCTGCTCCACGATATCGGCAAGGCAATCGACCGCGAAGTCGAAGGCAACCATGCTGTCATCGGCGCAGACCTCGCCCGTCGGTTTGGCGAAAACGACGCAATCGTGCATGCTATCGAAGCCCACCACAACGACATCGAGCCCAACAGCGTTCTCGATGTCCTCGTGCAGGCTGCAGATGCTGTATCCGCAGCTCGTCCCGGCGCTCGCAAGGAAACGCTCGATGCGTACATCAAGCGTCTTGAAAAGCTCGAGGAAATCGCCATGTCTTACGATGGCGTCGAGCGAACGTATGCTATTCAGGCGGGCCGCGAGGTTCGTGTCATGGTCGAGCCCGAGAAGGTCGACGAAGCTCGTACCGTCGTGTTGGCGCACGATATTGCCAGCCGAATCGAAAACGAGCTTCAGTACCCCGGTCAAGTCAAAGTTGTCGTGATCAGGGAAAGCCGCGCCATCGGCATCGCGAAGTAACGTATGGATCAGACGCTCACAGGCTTTGTGGCATCTGTAAACGGCGAAAGCCACCTCCGAGTCGAGCATGACTTCGGCGGTGGCTTCGTTCGTCTCAGGACGTCTGAGGCAGAACGAAGGCAAGCTGCCCAAGACATCAGAAACACCGAAAGCATCGTGTTGGAGCTTCTGAGGAACTCACGCGATGCGCATGCGAGCCGCATTTACGTCGCCATGTCGCGCGAAGGCGATAAGCGCGTGCTGACGGTTATCGACAATGGCGACGGAATGCCCGAGGACATGTACGACCACGTGTTCGAACCGCGCGTTACCTCGAAGCTCGACACGAACCATATGGATGCCTGGGGCATGCACGGCCGGGGAATGGCCTTGTATTCGATACGCGTGAACGCCGAGAAGGCATATGTCGCCGATTCGCGCCCTTCGCTTGGTTGCGCGATACGCGTTGAAACGAACGTTACCAGCTTACCCGAACGCAAGGACCAGTCGAGCTTCCCGACATTCGAGCTTGCGGAAACTGGAAGCGTCAACGTGCGTGGGCCGAGGAACATTCTTCGAACGACGTGCGAATTCGCCATCGAGTCTCGCGACGCGTGCGAGGTGTACATAGGCTCGCCTGTCGAAATCGCCGCATCCCTTTACGCCTTCGGGCTTTCCGCCCTATCAACTGTAGACCGTGCTTTTTGCAGGGACATAAGCCAGCTTCCGTTGACGAAGAGGCTCGCAGCCACAGCCGATCCGGAATCGTTTTCAGAGCTCGCGTCTCAGATGGGATTGGACATATCGCCTCGTAGCGCACGAAGGATAATCGACGGCGAAATCGCCGAGCTCGACGCTGTTTTGGAGAGGGTTTCCATTGTGGGCCATGAGCCCCAAAAACCAAGGCAGAGAAGAAGAACCACCGATCTTGGAGACGCGAGGAGCTTCAGGCTTTCAAAAGACGACGCTTCCAGGCTTGCTGACGCTGTTTCAGTCACCTTCGCCGATATCGCCGAGCGCTACTACTTAGAAGGGGATGTAGCGCCTACGGTCCGAAGCTCCAAGCACCGCATTCTCATTTCGGTGCCAATCGTGAAGCTGCCGTAGTCCAACAGGCCCAAAATGTGCCGCTCAAGCTAGCTTTAGGCGGAATATCTGCCCGTTGAAAACACGATTAATTGCAGCTAGAATAGACAAATCATAGACGGACTAGCATATCGAACGAACCATTTTCGCTCTCGAAACGCTAACACGCAAAAGGAATGGTATGCAGACAAGCGAACAGCATTCTGGCGTCAATTGCCTGAAGGTTTCCTCGAAATCATCCCCTGCATCAGTTGCTGGCGCAATTGCGGGCATGGTGAAAGACGGCGTTCCCGTTGAAATGCAAGCCGTTGGCGCCGGCGCCGTCAACCAGGCAATAAAGGCAATTGCGATATCCAGAGGGTTTCTGTCTCCTGTCGGAATAGAAATAGCCTGCATCCCGTCTTTTGCCGACATCATCATCGACGGGGAATACCGCACGGCCATTCACTTCGCAATTAAGGCGCAATACCTGCGCGGTGCAGCCGATTACGATTCCGACGGCTTCAGCACGACGTTGCTCGATTAAGGCCGTGCATGTCTAATCTGTCATCTGCAGCTTTCTGGAACCTCACGTTCCACGTGCAAACGTTTGGCTGCCAGATGAACAAGCACGATTCGGAGCGCGTCACGGGCATGCTCGAGGCGCTTGGGGCATTATCCGTCGATTCCGTCGAAGAAGCCGACATCGTCGTGTTCATGACATGTTGTGTGCGCGAAGCGGCTGACGTGCGCCTCATGGGGCAGGTTTCCAGCATGAAGAACATAGCCTTGCGCGCCGGGAGCCCCTTGCGCAAACGCATGGTCGCCATTGGCGGTTGCATAGGGCAGCGCGACGGTGGAAAGCTTCTCGACGAGCTACCCCATGTCGACGTCGTGTTCGGAACGAACAACCTCGCATCCCTGCCGAGCATGCTCGAATCGGTGCTCGACGACGGGTCGCGCCTTTCGGAAACCGTCGAGGAGTCCGAGGCGTTTCCGACCGAGTTGCCGACAACGCGCGAGCACTCCTGGGCCGCATGGCTTCCCATCACCATCGGATGCAACAACTTTTGCACCTATTGCATCGTTCCCTATGTTCGCGGACGGGAAAAGTCGCGCCCGTTCGAGGATATCGTGCGCGAAGCGGAAGGGTACGTGGCCGCTGGCGTGAAGGAAATAACGCTCTTAGGCCAGAACGTGAATTCGTATGGGCGCGACCTGTATGGCAACCCCCGGTTCGCCGATATCCTCCAGGCGGTTGCGGAAACGGGAATCGAACGACTCCGTTTCGCGACAAGCCATCCGAAAGACCTCACCGATGAAGTAATCGCGAAATTCGGCAGCGTGCCTAACCTCATGCCGGCGCTGCACCTTCCGGCACAGCATGGCTCTAACAGCATCCTGAAGGCAATGCATCGCTCGTATACAGTCGAGCATTATCGCGAGCTTGTATCCAAGCTGCGCGAAGCCTGCCCGGGCATCTCGATGTCGACTGACATCATCGTCGGTTTTCCAGGAGAGACCGAAGAGGATTTCCAGGCTACGTACCGGCTCGTAGAGGATATCGGATATTCGCAGGTTTTCACGTTCATATACTCCAAGCGTGAAGGAACTCCTGCTGCGAAACTCGTTGACGATACGCCCCGAGAAGTTATCCAAGACCGATTTGACAGGCTGCGCGTGGCAGTCGAGAAGGGCGCGTACGACTTCAATCAGGCGCAAGCAGGTAAGACCGTTCCCGTGCTTTTCGAAGGCGCTTCTAAGAAAGACGAGCGGACGATCACGGGTCGCAGCCCCGAGAACATCACGGTAAACGTACCCCTGCCAGACGAAATGAGCGCTGAGGCGCTCATGGGCTCGATCGCAAACGTCGAAATCGCCGAAGCGAAGACCTGGTACCTTCGCGGCACGCTCGCGTAGTCCGCAAATGGAAGGAAACTCCCACAAGGACGTCGTTTGCGTAGTCGGCCCCACTGCTTCGGGAAAGTCCTCGCTCGCGATAAGGCTCGCGCAAACCCTTGACGGCGAAATCGTGAGCGCTGATTCCATGCAAGTGTACAGAGGCATGGATATCGGGACGGGAAAGGTTCCTGACGAGCAACGGCTCGTGCCTCATTTCGGGCTCGATCTCGTCGATCCTGGCGAGCCGTATTCTGCAGCCCTATTCCAAACGTACGCACGCGAGCGCTTCAATGACATTCAGTCGAGGGGCAAAAGACCGCTTTTGTGCGGCGGCACGGGCTTTTACGTAAGGGCCGCAATCGACGACTATGACTTCGCCGAAGGAGAGCAAATCGATAACCCGGTTCGCAAACGGTACATGAAGATAGCCGCCGAACGCGGTTCTCATGAGCTCTGGAAGCTCCTCGACGAGGCCGATTCGGACAGTGCTGCAGTCATTCCCGAAAACGACGTCAAACGCGTCGTAAGGGCCTTCGAGATGCTTGAAGCTGGGGAGAGCTACGCGAAACGCAAGGAGATGCTTTCAACGATTCCGCAACATGTACCCGCGGTCTTCATAGGGCTTTCCGTCGATGTCGAAGTGTTGAAGAAACGAATCGACGACCGCGTCGACGAGATGGTCGAATCGGGGTTAGTCGAAGAAGTTAAGGGCCTTCTCGACAAGGGTTTCAGAGAGGGCATCACGGCTCCGCAGGCCATTGGTTACAAGGAGATCGTCGCTGCTTTGGATGGCGAGATATCGCTTGACGAGGCAATTGGGCAAATCAAGCTCGCAACGAGACGTTATGCGAAGCGACAGCGCACGTGGTTCAGGAAAGACGCCCGCATTCACTGGATAAACGCCGACACGTTAAATCTCGATTACATGCTCGAAGAGGCGCTTGGCATCGTTGCTACAATCGACGGCAACCGAGAAGGAGAGCCGTCATGCGCAACGACTATGATTTCGTGAAGCTCCACGGAGCAGGTAACGACTTCGTTTTCATCGAGGACCTCAACAATCAAATCGATTTAACGCCTGAGGAGATCGCGCGGATATGCGACAGGCATTTCGGCGTCGGAGCTGACGGCGTCATCTTCGTGAGACCGCCGGAAGATCCTTGCAATTCGGGTTTCATGGATTACAGGAACGCAGATGGAAGCATCGCCCAAATGTGCGGTAACGGGGTGCGCTGTTTTGCGAAATACCTTGTCGATTACGGAATAGTCGAAAAGAACACGCCTTTATTAAACGTCGAGACGCGCGCAGGCGTGAAGGTGATCAGCTATTCGACTACTGATGAAGGGAAGCTGCTAACCGCCACAGTTGACATGGGCGCGCCGATTCTCAGCCCCCACCTTGTGCCGACGACGCTTGCGTTCAATGCCATGACGGAGCTCGGAGAGGCATTCGTCAAAGAATCCCCGATCGAATCGCCGTATGGCACGTTCGATTTCACGTGCATTTCGATGGGCAACCCGCATGCCGTCACATTTGTAGACGATTGCGAAAGCATCGACATCGACTGTATCGGCGCTTACTTCGAAAGCTGCGATGCGTTCCCCGAAAAGGCGAACATCGAGTTTGCCACCGTGAAAGACGATGGCATTCACATGCGCGTGTATGAGCGCGGATGCGGCGAGACGCTTGCATGCGGTACCGGGGCATGCGCAACCGGCGTTGCAGCCTTCCTGACGGGCAGAACGGGTGCCGAGAACGACCTCATCTTGCTCGGCGGCACGCTTCATATCGCCTATACCCCAGGTGGAAGCGTCCTTATGACCGGCCCTGCCGAAGAGTCGTTCACGGGAACGTTTTCCCTATAACTCCCGCGAATTTGAACATTACCCCAGGGCTGATGTTCAAATTCGCGGGCGCGCCTTGGTGAAGCGCGTCTTGCGAACTATCGGATATCATTAAGGCATGCAGGAAATCGTTGAGATCAAAGAACGCGCGATACTAGTGGGAATCGACTGGCCAGGGTCGCCTTGGCCGGCAGAATCGTCGCTCGAGGAACTCGCGCGGCTCATCGACACAGTCGGCGCTGAAACGATTGCAACGACGACGCAGCGACTTGATGCGCCAAACCCTCGCACATTCGTGGGTAGTGGCAAGGCTGAGGAAATTGCCGATATGTGCAGGGCGTATGCCGCAGACCTCGTCGTGTTCGATGACGAGCTCACGCCTTCCCAGCAGGCTAACCTTGAGAAAATCGTCGATCGTGATGTGAAAGTAATCGACCGAACAGCGCTCATCCTTGACATATTCGCCCTCCACGCCACGACGAAAGAGGGGCGTCTGCAGGTGCGATTAGCGCAAAACGAGTACCTGTATCCGCGACTTCGCGGCATGTGGGCGCATCTCGCCTCGAACCGAATGGGTGGCGGCGTCGGTTCGCGCTTCGGCGAAGGTGAAAGCCAGCTCGAGGTTGACCGACGCATGGTCAGGAAGCGCATTTCTTCGATTAAGCGAGAACTTGCGAGGCTCGACGAGATTCGCTCCGTTCAGCGCGAGGGACGATACAAGAGCGGCACGTTCAAAATCGCCCTCGCAGGTTACACGAACGCTGGCAAATCGAGCCTCATCAACCGACTGACAAACGCCGACGTGCTCAGTTACGACAAGCTGTTCGCAACGCTCGACCCGACTACGCGAAAGCTGAGGCTCCCGGAAGGCCGCGAAGTGACGGTTACGGACACCATCGGGTTCATTCGAAAACTTCCCACCACCTTGGTCGAGTCATTCAAATCGACGCTCGACGAGATCAATGGGGCAGACCTCATACTGCATGTCGTCGATGGGTCCTCCGAAGAGCTCGCATATCAGATGGAGACGGTCGAAGAGGTGCTCCACCAAATCGGTGCCGAGAGAATCGAGCGCCTGACCGTGTTCAACAAGAAGGACCTGCTTGAATCGAGCGACGCAGTCAGGCGTTTATCCGAAACGCATCCCGATGCGGTTTTGGTTTCCGCTGAAACCGGCGAGGGAATTGAAGAGCTTATCGAGCGTATAGCCAAAGTCGCTGCCTCGCGTGATGACTTGTTAACCGTCGTGATTCCCTATATGCGCGGAGACCTCGTTGCTATCGCGCATAAACGATGCCACATAATCAGCGAGGCCCATGAAGAAGACGGCACGCACATCATGCTGTACGCGCCGCCCGATTGTGCTCATATGTTCGCGGAATTCGCCAGCTAAATTCTGCGGAACACGGCGACGACCTTTCCCGCGATGGTGCAATCGGTCGTGATGATGGGGCTCATGGCTGAGTTTTCCGGCTGCAAGCGAATATGGTCGCGTTCCTTGTAAAAGCGCTTCACTGTGGCGCCGTCTTCGATGATGGCGACGACGATGTCGCCGTTATTGGCAACGGGCTGCTCTTTCACGACCACGTAGTCGCCGTCGTTGATGCCTGCCTCGATCATGGATTCTCCGCGAACTGACAGCATGAACGACGGGGCGTCGCCGACGATGTCGGTCGGAAGCGAGATGGTGTCGGTGATGTTCTCCTCGGCAAGAATGGGCTCGCCAGCCGCCACGTTGCCGACGAGCGGCACGTCGACGATTTTGCTGAAGCTGGGCCTGATGACATTGGAGGGCGCCTCATCGGCATGCTGAGTCGGCAGAGAGATTGAACGGGACTTCAACGGGTCGCGGACAATGTAGCCCTTCTGCTCGAGCGTCTTAAGATGAACGTGGACAGTGGAGGGGGAGGAGAGGCCCAAGTCTGCGCAGATTTCGCGCACGGTGGGACCGTAGCCCTTTTCGCGAATGCTTTTCTCGATGCTGTCCATGACAGCTTGCTGGCGCTTCGTCAACTTATCAGCCATGTTTCATCCTTTCAGAACAAATGTTTGATTTTTCGTTGACAAGAACTTTTGTTCGGCTTATTATACACACGAACAAAGGTTCTGTGCAAGTGCAGGAGGAAAAATGGGCAAGAGAAATTTCAATGCGTACACGAACGGAACCGCCGCATTGAAGATGCCCCGATGGGCCGAAACCGCCGAAGATGCGAAGATCATCATGTTCCCAACGCGGAACAGCGCCCCTGCCGTGCATAACGTTCGCGCTCACGCGCAAGAAAAGCCTGCCGCAGAGCGGAAGACGGCAACGGCGAAGCGCATCCTCGAATCGAGCGAGATGTACTGCAGCCTTAAGCTCGAGAGCATGCTCGGTTGTCCGTACAACCTGTTCACCAAACAGGGAATCGCCATCTTGTCAGCTTGCTCTGGCGCTATCGCTATCGTATCGCTGATTCTCGGTGCGTAACGTTTCTCGCAGGGGCGCTTTGCAAATGAGTAGCAGGACGTTCCTGCGACTCATTTCCCGTAGGTGAAGCTGAGGGCTGGAGCGCCCTGCAAAATGAGTCGCAGGAACGTCCTGCTACTCATTTGCAAAATCAATATATTGTATTTGTAGGTTAATTCCCTCATATACGTGGTATTCTATGGGCAACGTAGTTTAAACGAAGGAGTATGCACCATGCGTTGCCCATCTTGCGGTTTCCCCGAATCGAAAGTCGTAGACTCTCGCCCGTCTGACGACGGCGCCACAATTCGTCGTCGCCGCGAGTGCCTAGACTGCAAGCATCGTTTCACGACGTACGAGCGTTTGGGCGACAGCCCCCTGCTCGTTACGAAATCAGATGGCTCATCTGAGACATACGACCGCAACAAGCTGCTGCGCAGCGTCACCCTCGCCTGCGCGAAGCGTCCGATTTCCCCCGACCAAATCACCGGCCTCATCGACGATATCGAATCCGAACTGCGTGCAGCTCCCCGTAACGAGATAACCTCGAAGAACCTCGGCACGAAAGTGCTCGACCGCCTCGAGTCTCTCGACGACGTCGCATACGTTCGTTTTGCAAGCGTATACAAGGATTTCAAGAACATCGAAGAGTTTGCCGCCGCGCTCGAGGAGCTCCGATAGCATGACCGACCAGGTAACGCTCCCCATCAAACGACTTGATAAAACGCTCGACATGCCGGCTTACGCTTATCCGGGCGATGCCGGCCTCGATTTGCGTGCCGCTGAGTCGGCAGTCCTCAAGCCGTTTGAAAGGAAGCTTGTTTCCTGCGGCATAGCCATCGCCATCCCACGTGGCTACGCGGGTTTCGTGTTGCCGCGTAGCGGTCTTGCTGCAAAGCACGGCATCTCCATCGTCAACGCTCCAGGCCTCATCGACAGCGATTATCGCGGCGAAATCAAGGCGATTCTCGTCAACCTCGATCCTAGTACCGATTTTGAAATCGAGCACGGCGATCGTATCGCTCAATTGGTCATCATGCCTGTTCCCACCGTCACGCTCGAAGAGGCAGACGAGCTCTCCGAAACGCAGCGTGGCGCAGGCGGCTTCGGCAGCAGCGGCGTCAGCGCTTAAATGGGAGATAACGCGAACAAGCCCGAGCCGCCCGTTCGGTGGAACCCCGAAGACTCTGAGGCGCCGGAACAGCCCGAATCGCTGAACGAAGCTCCGTCTTCAAATCGGCGGGTTTCGTCTCAGGCTGCTACTGCCGTAATCGGCAAGACGAAATTCAGCCTGAACGCCGAAGAATTCAAGGTGTTTCAAAGCGCTCGCAAGTACATTACGGCATCTCAGGTTATCGCCGTCTTCTCGCTGTTCTTCGGAGGTGTCTTCCTCAGCGCGGTTGCCATTGGGTTCGGATGCGTCGCATACGGAAAGCTCAACCAGCTTGCCGAAAACCGCTATGGCAATCCAGAATTGCAACGCACAATCAGAAGGTCGGGTATGCTCGTCATCGCCGTAGCCGCTTTCGCCCTTGTCCTGAACATCGTCGCCCTAGTATTCTTGTATCCGATGGTTGCCGAAACCCTCCAAGGTACCGATCTTGGCGCCTTGACGGGTATATCGCCTTCAATAGGCTCATCGGGTTCATCGACGTGGGGTTAATGCGCAAGCTCCGTTAATTTTGCAGTTTGAAAGGGAGTTGCAATGGGGATTCTCAAGTGCTCCGATACGTATCGGTCGTTTTCCGGAACATGCACTGAATGCGGGCATTGCAAAGGCGCCTGCACATCGCTCGTTGCCGCAGACATGACGCTCGGCGACATTGCCAAAGCCATGCTTGAAGTCGAGCGTGGGGCGGAATCCGAAGATGACGTTCGCCTGAACATCGCGATGAACCCGCAACTTGTGCAGGCAGTGCGCGGGTGCTTCTTCTGCACGTCGTGCAAGAACACGTGCTTTGCCCATAACGACGTGTGCGATCTCATTTACCATGCCCGCGTCGATTTCCAGAGCCTCGGCCTCATAGAGCGAGAAGCATGGTCGAGCGTTCTCGTAGATGAGGAATGGGATATCTTCAAGGCGTATCGCGCTATCCACGGCATTGGCTACGTCGACCTTACGCGCCATATCGCAAACGAGCACCATGAGGCTTCGGCCGATTGCGATGTCGCCTTCATGCCGGGATGCTCTCTTGCCGCTTATGGCCCCGAGCTCACGCGGGAAATTTTCGAGACGATCGACGGCATGTGCGAGAAGGCAACCATGCTCGATAGTTGCTGCGGGTCGTCATTGAAGAGCGCCGGGTTCTTCGACCGCGCCGAGAACCTATGCCAGCGCAATATCGACGAGCTCGTTCAATCTGGCGTATCGCAACTCGTGTGCGTGTGCCCCGGTTGCGCCAACGACATGGCTAAGGCCCTTTCGATTCGCGGAGCCGACATCGAAGTCGTCTCCCTTGCGGCTTTCCTGTCAGATCACGGATTCACGGCGAAACGGCAAGCGCCAGAGGGAAACCTTTATCTTTCGAAGTCGTGTCAGGATCGAGACGGCACCTACTTGCGGCAAACGTGCGAGGTGCTTGGAATCGACCCGACGACGCCGTCGATCTTCCACGGTTGCTGTGGCGCAGGCGGCGCGGTCAGCGCCTTCCAGCCCGACCGGCAAGCCCAACAAGCCGACAGCAAGATGTCCTTCGCCCCTGACGGCTCAACCGTCATCACCATGTGCCCAACCTGCACGTACACGTACGCATACCGCCTCATGAGCGCACCGCGGGACATCCAGAACAAGCATTACACCGAGCTCATGTTCGAGAGCCAGTTCGATTGGAACCTCGTTTTCTACCAGCTCGGAAGCATGTGGTCGGGCGAATACGGCGCTTGGCTCGCAAGCGTGTTCGCGTAACGACCCGAATCAACGGCAATTACGTAGCTTTAAGGGCGAGGGGATAGACATGGCAGATCAATCGAATTCGAAAACGGTTGCGATCATCGGCTTCGGCACGGCGGGCATGAATGCTGCGATTGCTTTGCGAAACGCAGGTTTCGGCGGACGTGTGCTCGTGTTTTCCGATATCGACACGTTGCCATACAGCCCTATCCTCACATCGTATTACGCCTGGGGTGACAAGACATACGAAGAGTGCTTTCCCTGGAGCGCAGAAGAAGTTGCAGACTTGAACCTCGACATACTCTATGACGAACCAGTCGAAGCGCTCGATACCGTCACGCACGCTATCACGACTTCCAAAGGAACGTATGGTTACGACAAGTGCGTCATTGCCACAGGCGCAACTCCCATGTGTTGGGGGTTTCCCGAGGTCGAAGGCGACTCCGCCTATAGACCGCTTGTCCTGAGGTCGATGGCCGATGCGCAGCGCTTGAAAGACGCCCTTGAGCGCCCTGGCATTAAACGCATCTTGGTCAGCGGCGCATCGATGGTGGCCCTTAAAACGCTCGAGGCATGCTTGAACCACGGCCTCGAATGCACGCTCGTGGGCATAAATCCCCATGTGCTCGACTTCAACGCGCTTCCAGAAGCTGCTATCCGCTTTGAAAAGGGCCTGCGCGAGAAGGGCGTCGAGCTCCGACTCGGTCAGAGCATTAAAGCAGTCAAACGCATAGGCGATAAACTAGAAGTCACGTTTTCTTCGGGCGATACCGACGTTTTCGACGAGATATCGGTTGCCCATGGCATGAAATCGAACCTCGACTTCGTCGTCGAAGGAGCGTTGGAAACCGATCGCGCGCTTATCGTCGACGAGTTCATGCGCACAAGCGATCCCGACGTATATGCGGCGGGCGATGTTGCTCAGGCAACAGAGTTGATATCGGGCGAAAAGCGCATCGTGGGAATTTGGAAGAACGCTGCGCTTCAAGGCGCAACTGCGGGCGCTGCTATCGCTGCCGAGCTAGCTGGTGGGCAACCCGACGAAGAATGTGCTTTCAAGGGGTCAATTTCAACGAACACCATCGCCGTGAACGGAACGCTGTTCATCTCCGCCGGCACCATGGAAATCACGCCCGAGCGTTCAATCGAAGTGCGCGAGGCGGAGGACATGACGGTCGTGTACATATTCGAGAATCGCGAAGGGAAGCCACGTCGCCTCGTCGGCTTCAACCTCGTTTGCGATAAGGACGAACCAGGAAGCGTGGCTTACGATACCGGCGCCATGCTGACGCTGAGAATCGAAGCGGGTTGCCGCTAAAGGTTTTCGCGAACCCACTCGATGTTCGACATCACTGTAGCGATGAGTTCTTCGGTGGAATCGAATTTGATCATGGGCCTGAGATACTCGACGAACTGAAGAACGATATCCCGGTCGACGAGGTTTCCCTCGAAATCGAGAATGTGCGCTTCCATGTTCGCCGTAGATGAAGACTCGAAGGTGGGAGAGACGCCCACTGATACAGCTGCTTTGTATGATTCTCCGCCGACAAGCGCATATGCCGCATATACGCCCTCGCCGAGAACCCTGTCATGCGGTTTTACCACGAGGTTTGCAGTTGCGAACCCGAAATCAGCCCCCTCGCCACGGCCTTTTCGCACGGTTTCACGGAGGGAATAGGGGTGTCCCAACAGCCTTGCCGCCTCTCGCACGTTGCCTTCCAAGAGCAGCAGCCTAATGCGCGTGGCGGTAATCGGCTTGCCATCGGCGCTTACAAGATGATGCGCATGAATAGCGCAGCCTACTCGTGCACCCCATTCCCGTAGCGTTTCAACAGTGCCTGCCGCCTTTGCGCCGAAACGGAAATCCTCGCCGACATGCAAGTGCGAAGGCGCACCGGCGGGAAAGGCGCTTTCGAGAAAGCTCATGGGCTCGAGCGTGAACAGCTCTTTCGTGAACGGAAAAGCCACGACATCGTCAACGCCCGATTCCTCCAACGCGGCAAGCCTATCGGGGTTACGCATGAGCTTCTTCAATCGATCGGGATGAAAGACTTCGTCCGGGTCTATGTCAAAGGTCATGGCAATGCTTCGGTTCTCCGCAGGCCGTGTTTCGATGGCGCACCGTATAAGGTATTGATGGCCGGTGTGCAGGCCATCGAAGACGCCGAATGCGCATGATGCGCCGTCGAACAGTCCGTAATCAAAGGAATTGTCAGCCAAATAGCGTGCCATCGAGCATCTTTCGTTCCACTGTTTACAGGAGGGCATTATAATGCACGGGAACAACTACGACTAACGGAGCAAACAATGGAACAAGAAATCAAATTGGATAAAGAGCTAGCGGGCAAATTCGACATCCTCTGCGAAACACTGGGCGCCTACGAGCGCCTGGCCGTGGCGTTTTCCGGCGGAGTTGACTCGACGCTGCTTCTTAAGGTGGCTCATGACGTGCTAGGAGACGATGCCGTCGCCGTCACCGGCTGCAGCCCTTCCATCCCGACACGGGAAATCGAGGAAGCGCGTCAGTTTTGCCGAGATGAAGGCGTGCGCCATCTGCTCGTGGAAACCCACGAGTTCGATATCGAGGGGTTCGACCACAATCCCGTCGACCGTTGTTATCACTGCAAACGCGAGCTCTTCAATTGCATTCGCCGAGAAGCAGCTACTCATGATATTTGGACAATCGCCGAAGGATCGAACCTCGATGACGAAGGCGATTACCGCCCAGGTTTCAAGGCCGTCGCGGAAATGGACATCGTGAGCCCGCTGCGTGCAGCAGGCCTTACGAAAGCCGACGTTCGAAACCTCGCCCGATTCCTCGGTCTCTCTGTTTGGGATAAGCCTGCGTTCGCATGCCTGAACACGCGCTTCGCATACGGCGACCTCCTCACGAGCGAACGGCTCATGATGGTCGACAAAGCAGAAGACGTCATTCGCGATGCGGGCTTTTCGCAGGTACGCGTGCGCATGCAGGACGAGACTGCGCGCATCGAAGTGCCGCCAACGGATATCGAGCGGCTTGCAAGCGAAAGCCAGAGGACTGAAATCGCCGGCAAGCTTAAGGAGCTCGGCTTTGCGTACATTTCGCTCGACCTCCAGGGCTACCGCACGGGAAGCATGAACGAAACGCTGTAAGTCGAACGTTATCCCGGGGAAGGCGCTCGGATTGAGCATGACCCCAGGGAAGGCGCTCGGATTGAGCATGACCCCAGGGAAGATGTTCAATTTGAGGAAGAATTCCTACGCAAGGATTG
>JAFUCC010000097.1 GCA_017459925.1 Eggerthellaceae bacterium | reverse complement strand
GGTGATGTTCAAATTTGCTGAAACTCTACCTTTGTGCAGAGGTGCTCGTTCAATTTGAACATCACCCCTGGGGTGACGTTCAACCTTCCGCCGACCGAAATCGTCACCTGACAAAAACTGTTTACGGGGCGTGCAATCGGGCTTGCAAGAGGAATTCTCCTCGCGCGCGGCTGATACAATTGTTGCCACGATTGACGAGACGGAGGTAACGCTATGGCAATGGCAATGAGCTTGGATACGAAGGTGCTTGCGGAAACTGAGGGCGCCATCGTGCGCGGCGAGTATTCGAGGCCCGAGGGTCCGCGCAAGTTCTTGGCCAGCCGCGGCGTTCAAGAAGATGTCGACTATTATCCTGCCGACGAGGTGGAAGAGCTCATCGGCCAAGCTGATGAGAAGCTTGCCGACAAGGTGGGCGACGGTTGCGAAATCAGCGTGAAAGAGCTCGACGCGCTCGTTGCTGCGCTCGAAATTCAAGCCGCACGCGACGCAGCTGGCGACGCCGACGAAAAGCCTGTGCTGGTGCTGAACTTCGCCAACGGGTACGCGGCGGGCGCTAACGCGCTCATCGGCAAGTACGCGCAAGAGGGCGAGCTTTGCCGCCGTTCGACGGTGTACGCTTCTATCACGGCCACGGAGGCGCATCCGTTCTACGATGCCAACAAAGAGGTTGGCAGTAACCTGTATACCAACGGCCTGCTCGTCTCCCCGCATGTCGAGGTGTTCCGCGAGGTGGGTTACCTCACGATGGAAACGCCGGTCGTCGTGTCGGTCATCTCGTCGCCCGCGCCGTATGCGGAAGCGCTTGAAGCCATGACCGAAGAGGAATCGCACGACCTGCTGACCACGCGCATCAAAGGCATCTTGGCCCTCGCAGCGCGCGAAGGCTACAAGCATCTGGTCTTGGGCGCTTGGGGTTGTGGAACGAATTGCAACGATCCTGCTGTCATCGCCCGTGCTTTCCACGACGCCCTGCGCACCCCCATCGCAAACGCCACCTACGCCGATCTCTTCAAAACGGTTACGTTCGCCATCCTCGACTTGGGCGCCGCTTCGAACTTCGCCCCCTTCCGCGCCGAGTTCGAATAGGAGCGCTACACAGTCGGCGGGAGGGGTAACGCGCGCAGTTCCGCAGCAAGCGAAACGCCAAATTGAACGCTCACCCCAGGGGTGATGTTAAATTTGGAGAAGCGCTCCTACGCAAAGATAAGGCCACGACAAATTGAACATCACCCCTGGGGTGAGCGTTCAATCGGCCGCCGTCCCTGGGGTGAGCGTTCAATCCGGCGGCTGAGCGCGCGAGGACTGTTTGAGCACGTACCCCTCCCGCCGACCATGCAACCGCTCGGCGCGATAATTCAACCGTCCCCCAACTCGCCTGCCTGGGCGTTCCGTTCGCCATGAAGTCGACGGCGTGGTTGCGTGCGCCTCGATACAATACGTTGTTATGAGAGGCTCCGATTAATCCGCGAGGAGGGTTTTATGACGAGATCGTTCAAATCCATGGACGGCAACAACGCCGCGGCATACGTGTCGTATGCGTTTACCGAGGTGGCGGGCATTTACCCCATTACCCCGTCGTCCCCGATGGCCGACTACGTCGACCAGTGGGCTGCGCAGGGCAAGAAGAACATCTTCGGCACGACCGTGAAGGTCGTCGAGATGGAATCCGAGGCGGGCGCCGCGGGCACCGTGCACGGCTCTCTTGGCGCCGGCGCGCTGACCAGCACCTACACGGCCAGCCAGGGTCTGCTGCTCATGATTCCGAACATGTACAAGATCGCTGCCGAGCAGCTGCCGAGCGTCTTCCACGTGTCGGCCCGTACGGTGGCCACGCACGCGCTGAACATCTTCGGCGACCATTCCGATGTCATGGCCTGCCGCCAGACCGGCTTCGCCATGCTCGCCGAGGGCAACGTGCAGGAGGTCATGGACCTGTCCGCCGTCGCACACCTTGCGGCCATCAAGGGCAAGGTGCCGTTCCTGAACTTCTTCGACGGCTTCCGCACCTCGCATGAGATTCAGAAGATCGCCGTGTGGGATTACGACGACCTTGCCGAGCTCTGCGACATGGATGCCGTGAAGGAATTCCGCGAGCACGCGCTGAACCCGAACAACCCGGCCATGCGCGGTTCCCACGAGAACGGCGACATCTTCTTCCAGCACCGCGAGGCGTGCAATTCGCACTACAACGCGCTGCCGGCAGTCGTCGAAGACTGCATGAAGGCCGTTAATGCCAAGCTGGGCACGGACTACGACCTGTTCAACTACTACGGTGCGCCCGACGCCGATCGCGTCATCGTGGCCATGGGCAGCTTCTGCGACGTCATCGAGGAAGTCATCGATTATCTGAACGCCAACGGCGAGAAGGTCGGCCTCGTGAAGGTGCGCCTGTACCGTCCGTTCGTGTCCGAGAAGTTCGTCGAGGTCCTGCCGGCCACCTGCAAGAAGATCGCCGTCATGGACCGTACCAAGGAGCCGGGCGCCGAGGGCGAGCCGCTGTTCCTCGACGTGGTGAACGCGCTCGTGAAGGAAGGTAAGATCGGCGACCTCACCGTCATCGGCGGCCGCTACGGCTTGGGCAGCAAGGACACGCCTCCGGCCAGCGCCTTTGCCATTTACGAAGAGCTTAAGAAGGACGAACCGCGCCGCGAGTTCACGGTCGGCATCGTCGACGACGTCACCAACCTGTCTCTGCCCGAGGACCCGAACTGCCCGAACACGGCGGCAGAAGGCACCATCGAGTGCAAGTTCTGGGGTCTGGGCGGCGACGGCACGGTCGGCGCGAACAAGAACTCCATCAAGATCATCGGCGACCACACCGACAAGTACGTGCAGGCCTACTTCCAGTACGACTCGAAGAAGACCGGCGGCGTCACCATTTCGCACCTGCGCTTTGGCGACAGCCCCATCCGCAGCCCGTACTACGTGAACAAGGCCGACTTCGTGGCGTGCCACAACCCGTCGTATGTCACCAAGGGCTTCCGCATGGTGCAGGACGTGAAGCCCGGCGGTACGTTCATGATCAACTGCCAGTGGAACCTCGAAGAGCTCGAGCATCATCTGAACGCCGAGGCCAAGCGCTACATCGCGGCAAATGACATCAAGCTGTACCTGATCAACGCCATCGACCTGGCCGTGCAGGTGGGTATGGGCAAGCGCACCAACACCATCCTGCAATCCGCGTTCTTCACGCTGTCGGGCGTGCTGCCGCAGGAAGAAGCCATCGGCTACATGAAGGATGCCGCCACGAAGTCCTACATGAAGAAGGGCCAGGACATCGTCGACGCCAATCACAAGGCCATCGACGCGGGCGCCACGGCGTTCACGAAGATCGACGTTCCGGCCAGTTGGGCTGACGCAACCGACGAGACTGCCGGCGACGCGCCCGAGGGTCGCGAAGAGCTGGTCAAGCAGGTCGTCAACGTCATGGAGCCGGTTGGCCGCATGGATGGCGACCGCCTGCCGGTTTCCGCCTTCACCGACTACGTCGACGGCCAGTGGCAGCTCGGCGCTTCGGCCTACGAGAAGCGCGGCGTTGCCGTGCAGGTGCCCACGTGGAACGGCGACGAGTGCATCCAGTGCAACCAGTGCGCGTTCGTGTGCCCGCATGCCACGTTGCGCCCGTTCGTGCTGACCGAGGAAGAGGCCGCTGCCGCACCCGAAGCCATCAAGCTCATCGAGGGCAAGCAGAAGGCTGCTGGCATGAAGTACACCATGTCTGTGTCGCCGCTCGACTGCATGGGCTGCGGCGTGTGCATCGGCCAGTGCCCGAAGGGCGCGCTAACCATGGTTCCCGCCGAGGGCGAGCTGCCGCAGCAGGCCGTGTTCGACTACTGCGTCGAGAAGGTGGCCGACAAGCCCGAGCTGCACGGCACCACGGTGAAGGACAGCCAGTTCATGAAGCCGCTGCTCGAGTTCTCCGGCTCGTGCGCGGGCTGCGCCGAAACGTCGTATGCGCGCTTGGTCACGCAGCTGTTCGGTGACCGCATGTACGTTTCGAACGCCACCGGCTGCTCCTCGATTTGGGGCAACCCGGCCGCCACGTCGCCCTACACCACGAACGCCGAAGGCCACGGCCCCGCGTGGAACAACTCGCTGTTCGAGGACAACGCCGAACATGGTCTGGGCATGCTGCTCGGCCACGAGGCCGTGCGCAACAAGGCGCTGTCCGACACGCTCGAGCTTATCGCGGCCGAGGTGTCGCCCGAGCTCACGGCCGCGGCTGTGAAGTGGATCACCACGCGCAACGAGGGTGCCGCTTCCAAGGAATCCGCCGACGCTTACATCGCCGAGCTGGAAAAGGTAGCCGACAACGAGTTTGCCGCCGCGGTGCTTGCCAACAAGAACTACCTGACCAAGAAGTCGGTGTGGATCTTCGGCGGCGACGGCTGGGCCTACGACATCGGCTACGGCGGACTCGACCACGTGCTGGCTTCTGGCGAGGACGTTAATGTCTTCGTGTTCGACACCGAGGTGTATTCCAACACGGGTGGCCAGGCTTCGAAGGCTTCCAACATCGGCCAGGTCGCGCAGTTCGCAGCTGCCGGTAAGGAGATCAAGAAGAAGTCGCTGGCCGAAATCGCCATGGCGTACGGCTACGTGTACGTGGCGCAGGTCGCCATGGGCGCGAATCCCAATCAGACGATTAAGGCCATCGTCGAAGCCGAGGCGTATCCGGGTCCGTCGCTGATCATCGGCTACAGCCCCTGCGAGATGCACGCTATCAAGGGCGGCATGGTGAACGCCCAGGCCGAGATGAAGAAGGCCGTCGACTGCGGTTACTGGAACCTGTACCGCTACAACCCGGCTGCCGAGGTTGGCAAGAAGTTCACGCTCGACTCGAAGGAGCCGAAGGGCGGTTACCAAGAGTTCCTCATGAACGAGGCTCGCTACAATCGCCTGACCCGCGAGTTCCCCGAGCGCGCCAAGGAGCTCTTCGCCCGCAACGAGGCTGCCGCCATCGAGCGCTACAACCACCTCGTGAAGCTGAAGGACCTCTACGCCGAGGCGTAAAGCTCAACGGTTTGAATGACGAAACGGCCGCTCTCGATTGAGGGCGGCCGTTTTGAAATGAGTAGCAGGAAATGAGTACCAGGACGTTCCTGCTACTCATTTTCGGAGAGCGCCCCAGCCCTCGGCATCTCTACTGAAAATGAGTAGCAGGAACGTCCTGGTACTCATTTCTATAGCTTGATGAACGCGTGCTCGATTTCGCGTCGCAACCGGGCGCGGGTTTCCTCGATGCGGTCCTTCTTCAGCTCGCATTCCCAGATATCGATGACATTCCAGCCGAGTTCTTCCAGCTCAGTGCGCACACGGGCATCGCGTTCCTTGTTGCGGCGGAACTTCTCTTCCCAGTAATCGGAATGCGTGCGCGGCTTGCTGGCATACTTGCAACCTTCGTGATCGTGCCAGAAGCAGCCCATGACGAACACGCAGGTCTTGCGGCCGGGGTAGGCAATATCGGGGTGACCGGGCGCCTTTTTCCAATCGAGGCGATAGCCAGGGTAGCCAAGCTCGCGCAGCATGTGGCGAACGACCAGCTCGGGTTTGGTATCGCGCCGCTTGTTGCCCTGCATCGACTTGCGCACATGCTCGTTCGAAGCCGGAGGTGCGACCATCTTGGCGGGCGGCTCCTCCGCCTGAAGGCGCTCGGCTTTCGCTTTGCCCTTGGCCGGCTTCTTCTTGTTTTTCTGAACGTCTTTCTTCTTGCCCATGCGAGCGATTATAGCCGCACTGTTTCCGTTCGGCGAAACATTCGCGGATAAGCTGCTTCGCTTTAGCGTGCTAAAGCTATAATGGCGCCTTGCATGTTTAAAGGGAGGAATGTTCATGTTTGAAATTAGCTCGGGTGATGCTCTGGTCTTGGTGGCCATTCTCATCTACTTCATCATCGTGCTGACGATCGGCTTCATCTACGCGAAGCGTTCGAACTCGTCGACGTCGGAGTACTTCCTGGGTGGACGTAAGGTCGGTCCGTGGTTCACGGCGCTGTCGGCCGAGGCGTCCGACATGTCGGGCTACCTGCTCATGGGCATGCCGGGCCTGGCGTACTTCTGCGGCGCATCCGACGTGGGTTGGACGGCTATCGGCCTTGCCATCGGCACGTATCTGAACTGGTTGCTCGTAGCTAAGCGCCTGCGCAAGTATTCGGTGAAGGCTGGCAACGCGATTACCGTGCCGGGTTTTTACTCGAATCGCTTCCACGATGACAAGAACATCGTCGGAACCATCGCGGCCATCATTATCCTCATCTTCTTCTGCGTGTACTGTGGCAGCTGCTTCGTCACCTGCGGCAGGCTGTTCAACAGCCTGTTCGGGTGGGACTACACCGCCATGATGGTGTTCGGCGCGCTCATCGTGTTTTTGTACACGATGGTCGGCGGTTACCTTTCGGTTGTGGCGACCGACTTCGTGCAGGGCTGCCTCATGTTCTGCGCGCTTGTGGTCGTGGTCGTGGGTTCCATCACCATGGCTGGCGGCATCGACAACACCGTGGCGTTCCTGTCGGACATTCCCGGGTACCTGTCGATGACCAGCATGGCCGTGCCGGTGACTGACGCCGATGGCATGCAGATCGTGGAAAATGGCCAGCCGCTGTTCGAGGTCGATCCGACGCCGTATGGCTTGCTGACGATCGTTTCCACGATGTCGTGGGGCCTCGGTTACTTCGGCATGCCGCAGATTCTCGTGCGCTTCATGGGCATCCGTAGCGAGGACGAAGTGAAGACGTCGCGCCGTATCGCCATCGTGTGGGTCATCATCTCGATGTTCAGCGCCGTGATGATCGGCATGATCGGCCGTGCCATCATTCCGACTCAGTTGCTGACGCAGTCGTCTGCCGAGACGATTTTCATCGTGTTGGCGCAGATCATGTTGCCATCCTTCTTCTGCGGTTTGGTCGTGTCGGGCATTCTGGCGGCTTCGATGTCGTCCGCGTCGTCGTACCTGCTGATTACCGGCTCGTCGGTGGCGGAGAACATCTTCCGCGGCATCTTCAAGAAGGATGCGACCGACAACCAGGTGCTCATCGTGTCGCGCATCACGCTGGCGGCGGTGCTGCTGTTCGGCATCGCGGTTGCGTGGGATGAGAACTCGGTCATCTTCCAGGTGGTTTCGTATGCATGGGCAGGTCTTGGCGCAAGCTTCGGCCCGCTGACGTTGTTCGCACTGTATTGGCGCCGCACGAACAAGCAGGGCGCCATCGCCGGCATGATTGCTGGCGCTGCCATGGTGCTCATCTGGCACAACCTGATCAAGCCGCTGGGTGGCGTGTTCGGCATTTACGAGTTGCTGCCGGCGTTCCTGTGCGGTTGCATCGCCATCGTCGTGGTGTCGCTGCTCACCAAGGAGCCCGAGCAAGCCGTCCTCGACGAGTTCGACCACTACATGGATGACGATTCCGTCGAGCGCAACCTCGAAGTGGTGCTGGAAGGCGAAACCCCGCTGCAGTAGGCGGCAGCTGGTTGAACGCTCACCCCAGGGGTGATGTTCAAATTAGTTGAGGTCCTATGTTTGCGTAGGAGCGTTCCTTCAATTTGAACATCACCCCTGGGGTGATGTTCAAATTTCAGCCAGCCGACAGCGAGCGGCTTCTTACCCTATCAGCTTTTCCAAATACGCAAGCTTCACGCAGCAAATGAAGACGTCGAGCGCCTCTTCTAGCTCTTCTACAGGGGGAAGGGAAGGGGCGATGCGGATGTTGCTGTCGTGGGGGTCGTTGCCGTGCGGCCAAGTGGCGCCTGCGCCGGTCATGACAACGCCCGCCTCCTTCGCAAGCGCAACGATGCGCTTAGCCGTGCCTTCAGGCGCGTCGAACGACACGAAGTAGCCGCCGCGCGGGCGCAGCCACGAGCATTCGCCAACGTCAGACAAGCCTTCAGTTAACTTGCGGTCGACCAGTTCGAATTTCGGGCGCATGATGGCCGCATGCTTGCGCATGTGCGCGGCGATGCCGGTGCCGTCGCGCAGGAATTTCACGTGGCGCAGCTGGTTCATTTTGTCGCCGCTGATCGTGCTGATGGTCAGGTGCTTCTTCAGATCGGCGATGTTGGCAGGGCTTGCCGCCATGGCGGCGATTCCGGCGCCGGGCAGGGTGACCTTGCTCGTCGAGCCGAACTTCACGTACCGGTCGGGGTTGCCTGCCTCGCGGCATGCGGCGCCGATGTCGAGCAATTGGTCCTGGTCGGCCTCGTCGTCGAACAGGTGGTGAACCGCATAGGCGTTGTCCCAGATGATGCGGAAATCGTCAGCCGCGCACGGCATGCTGGCAAGGCGACGCACGACCTCGTCGGAATACGTGGCACCGCTGGGGTTCGAGTATTTCGGCACGCACCAGATGCCCTTCACGCGCTCGTCAGAGGCGGCGATGCGCTCGACTTCGTCCATGTTGGGGCCGCCGGCGCCGAGTTCCACCGGAATCATCTCGAACCCGAAATGCTCGGTGATGGCGAAATGGCGGTCGTAGCCGGGAACGAGGCAGATCCACTTCACGGAGTCGTATTCGCGCCACGGCTTCGACCCGAGCGTGCCGAACGTCCAGAACCACGACACGGTGTCGAACATCATGGTGAGCGAAGCGTTGCCGCCGACGATGACGTTATCTGGTTCGTCGTCGAGCAGCTCTGCCATGAGGCGCCGCGCTTCGGGCAGGCCCTCCAGCACGCCGTAGTTGCGGCAGTCGGTGCCGTCTTCGGCTATGCAATCGTCAGCCGACGACAGCAGCGACAGCATCGGCATGGAAAGGTCGAGCTGGGCAGCGGCGGGTTTGCCGCGCGCCATGTTCAGCGACAGGTTGCGGGCCTTCATCTCGGCGTACTCATGGCTTACGGTTTCGTGGAGGTTGCTCAGCTCATTTTCGTTCAAGTCGGCGTATGCCATGGTAAGCGCTCCGTTCTAAAGGTTTACTCTTCTTCGTCAGCTAGGAAGTAGAAATTGCCGTCGGCGTCGATGAAGTACCTCGTGCCGTCTTCGTTTTCGAACAACTTGCTTCCTTCTTCATCCAGGAAATGAATGGTACCGTCATCGGCCGTGATGTACGCGCGACCCTTGTCTTCTTCTGAACTGCCGGTCGTAGACGAGGCGTTAGTGGTCGTCGTGCCGGTTTGGCTCGGCGTATCGTAATAGTAGGTGGTCGTTTCGCCCGAAGTCGTGTCGGACGAGCCGCTCGTGTCGAAGTAAATCATGCCGTCTTCGCCGATTTCCGACACGTACTGAATCTGGCCGTCGTCGTCGATGATGTACATGCGGCCGTTCTCATCGGTCATGATGCCAGATTGCTGGGCGACGTACGCGTCGAGGTCCGGCCATTCAGGAAGCGCGGTGCTGTCGTAGTCCGAGAACTCGTATGTCTGATTCACCCGGTAGGTGGGCGTGCCCGTTGTGCTGCTCATGAAGCGCACGGTCTTTATGCGATCGTCGGGGTCGACGGAATAGCTCACGACCATGGTCGAGATTTCCGTGCTTTCCGGCAGCGATGAGTCGTCGACGGCCTGCTCTTCCGCGAGCTTGTCGGTGTCGAGGGTGATGGTAACCACGGTTTCATCGTCGCTTTCCTGAAGCTTCAAGCCCGATGCCATGTCGAGCATGGCGTCGATTTCGTCGGCTGACATGACGCTCGTCACCGACGCGGCGTACGAATCGAGCATGCTATCGGTCATGGCGTCGACGTACAGCTGCTCGCTTTGGCGCACGATTAGCCGTTCCGAATCGATGAACATCTCGTACGTCGTCTTTCCAAGCTGCATGCTCGATTGGGCTTCGTACGACATGTGCATCTTGGGCTTTTCGCCCGATTTGTCGAGCTGGCCTTTGGTGGTCGTGCGCATGGTCTGGGTTTGAACTTGGCCGTTCGACGCAGCTCCTGTTGCCGTCGTGTCGGTCTTCATCGAGAACGTGACGTTCGTGAACGTGGTCTCGGCTGCCTTGTGCAAAATCGCCTCGACGTCTTCGCGCGAGACCGTCTGCTCCTCGGCAGCTTCGCTTTCCTGCTGCGCGCTGTCGCTCGATGCTGTCGCGTTCGAGCAAGCGCAAAGGGTTAGCGCGAGAAGGGCGGTGAGGCATGTAAGTGCTATGAGCCGTGCGCGTTTTACCATGTTCGACTTTCTTGCCGCGTTGACATTGACGATACGTGACAGCCTACCGCAGAAAACGTCTTCGTAGCGGTTTCTGTTTCGGGAATGTCATTCATGGTACCGCAAAACGCCCTCGCGAAACACCCGCTTGTAGCCGCCGAATCACGTATAATCGGGTCGGCAATTGCCAATGTCGGAGAAAGGGCATGTTCATGTCGCTCATCTTGCTGTTCGCCGCGCTGCTGCCCGCGGTGGTGCTCATGTGGTACGTCTACCACAAGGACACGGTCGAAAAAGAGCCGGTTGGGCTCGTGACTCGCGTTTTTTTGCTGGGCGCTGCAGCCGGCCCGATTGCGGCGATTCTGGAAAACATCCTGTTTGGGGTGTTCGAGGCCATCATTCCCCCGGGCGCGTTGCTGCTAATCCTCGAGTATTTCATCGGCGTCGCCGCGGTTGAGGAGGCGGGGAAGTACGCCGCCTTGTCGACCGTCCGCAAGCACCCGGAATTCAACTACGTGTTCGACGGCGTCGTGTACGGTGTGGCTGCCGCGCTTGGGTTCGCCGCCCTTGAGAACGTGCTGTACGTGTTCGATGGAGGACTCGAGGTGGCGATTTCGCGCGCCATCTTCTCGGTGCCGGGCCATTGCGCTGATGGCGTGGTCATGGGCTGCTTCTTCGGCCTTGCCCGCCAACGCGAGCTTGCCGGCAACAAGGCAGGCGCCCGTTCATACTATTGGCTGGCGTTCTTGCTGCCCGTCATCGAACATGGCTTCTACGACGCTGCGCTTTCGACTGAAAGCGACCTCATGGTCCTGCTCGCCCTTGTCACGCAGATCGCCTTCGTCGTGTTTGCCATGGTGCTCGTGAACCGCATCTCTAAGAGTGACACGCCCTTTTCCACAAATCCGACACCGGCTACCGCTGCGCCCCAACAGCAATCGGTTTACCAACCGCCAGTCGCGCCTGTTTCTGCAGCCGGCACCTGGGTTTGCCCCCGTTGCGGACAGCAAAACGCAAGCAAGTTCTGCGGCGAATGCGGAACCCCCCGCCCGTAATCGGCGGAAGGTTGAACGTCACCCCAGGGGTAATGTTCAAATTTGCTGAAACTCTACCTTTGTGCAGAGGTGTTCCTTCAATTTGAACATTACCCCTGGGGTGACGTTCAGCCAGCCGCCGTCCCTGGGGTGACGTTCAACTTAAATGTAGTTCAGGGGATTAACGGCGACGCCGTCGACTTCTACTTGGAAGTGCAGGTGGGCGCCGTAGGCCTCGCCGGTTTGGCCGACAAGGCCGATGTTCTGGCCGCGCTCGACGTATTGGCCGGGTGACACGAACACGGCAGACGAGTGCATGTACTTGGTCACGATGCCGTTGCCATGCGCGATGACGACCCAATTGCCCGCGCCGCCGTTCCATCCGCCGTCGTAGGTGGCGTACAGGACCGTGCCGCTGTCGGCGGCGTAGTACGGCGTGCCTTCGGCGGCTGCCATGTCGAGCCCTTTGTGGAACGAGTTGTCGAACGTGCGGTATCCGAACCCGCTGGAATTGTAGGCGTCGGGGCAGGGGTTGGTGAAGTAGCCGCTTCCGATGAGCACGCTTCCACCTGCGGTGCCGCTCGCGATCATCTCCTCGCGCTGTTGGCGGGCGAGCTCAGCCTGGCGTGCCGCTTCGGCGGCAAGCTCTTCCTGGGCGGCCAGCTCGGCGGCTTCCGCATCGAGCTTCGCGGCTTCGGAGGCGAGTGCGGCTTGCGTGGCTTCGATTTGCTCGCGCTTCACGTCGGCGTTCTTCATCTCCTGCTCGGCGCGCTCGCCCTGCTTTTCGTAGGTGACCTTGGCGGCTTCGAGCGTTTCGCGCGACTTCTTCGCTTCCTGGATCAGCGCCGACCCGCGCTTGGAGATGGTTGTGCAGACGTCCCACGAGGTCAGGAATTCCTCAAACGACGTCGACTGCAGGATGACGTCGAGAAACGATCCGGTTCCGCCCTGTTTGTACATGCTGACGGCGAAGCTTGAAAGCTCGTCTTGCAGCGTCTCGATGCGCTCGGTTTCCTCTTCTATCTGCTGGGCGGCTTCGTCGCGCAGCGCCACCGCTTCCTCGTAGGCGCTCTCCGCTTCGTTGTATTCGGCCATGACATCGTTCAAACTCGTCTGCAGCGAGTCGATCTGCGCGTACACCGCGTCGGCTTCCGCCTGCTTTTCGGCGGCGGTAACCGCATAAGCGCTCATGGCGGGAATGGCGCATGCCAGCGCTATGGCTATGGCGGCCACAAGGGTTGCGATGATGTGCTGGAATGCCTTGGCAGGCAAGGGCGGCGTCATGTGAAACTCCGTGTAAGCGTCGTTTGGGTGCTGGGCACCGCTCGTTTCGTACTACATTTAGAAGTGCTGGCGTTTATGGTACCAGCAATAGGGCTTGCCTTGTTGAAATCTGATGATGAGCACAAACAATCTATCGCGAGCCATAGAGGGCGTTTCACCTGGGAAAACGGAGTATTGGTGAAGACACACCCGGGGGCGTGTAGGCTGTTGACAGCGGGTTTCGGGTAGCGTATTATTCTCCTGCTCACATGCGCGAACAGTGCTTGCGAGCAGGCAGCTTGAAAAGTTCACATGATACAAGCGACCAGAAATGGGCGTGTGCCCGAGTGGTTAAAGGGGACGGGCTGTAAACCCGTTGGCTCTGCCTACCTAGG
>JAFUCC010000096.1 GCA_017459925.1 Eggerthellaceae bacterium | reverse complement strand
GCGTACGACCCCGAGGACAAGGTCACGGCAATGGTGTACCTGAAGGACCAGGACGCGAGGGAGGCGACCGCCTCAGAGATTCTAGCCGGGCCGGACGACGACGGCATCTGCCTGGAGCTGTCCGTGTACGATTCCGACTTCTACGACACGCGAGCAGACGACGGAGAAGGCTTGACGGATTAGGCTATCATTTGCAAGACGCCCGCCGCATAGGGTTGTGCGGAATCAGGGGTCCACATCATAGCAGGATGAGTAGCAGGACTGTCCTGATACTCATTTTCTGGTAATCACATGAGTTCGCAGCCCGTCGAAGGAAATGAGTATCAGGACAGTCCTGCTACTCATCGTGGGCGTTCATGCTACCATCAAGCACAAACGCTTTCGGCGCATCGGTTCAGGCTGGCGCACGGCACGCGAGAAGGGAAAGCCAACATGGCAGCAATGTTCGAAGGGAAGTTGACGAAGCTTGCACTGGGCCTGCTCGTTGTCATCGCCGTGGCATTGGGGCTGACGCTCGGCGCGGGGTTCGAGAAGGCCTTGGCGGATGACGCCGGGGGAAGTAACCTCGCGGCTGCCGAAATGCAGGTCGCCGACGTGGCATACCCCCTTTGGGTCGGCGAAGAGCAGGTCACAAGCGATAACCTGGAAGGCCAAGGCTGGGTTTTCGCGCCTGCCGCGAACGGCAACCCCGCCACGTTAACGCTGAACGGCTACAACTACACGGGCGCAGGCCATGTCGAGACGCTGCAGGACTACGACGGAGACTGGGATTACCTTTGCCATGCTGCGATTTTCTGGAACGACGACGACATGCTGGTCATTAAGCTTGAAGGCGAAAACAACGTCACCGTCACAGCCGATTCCACGGATACCAGGGCTTCAGAAGGCATCGCCGACGAAGAAGATGCAGGCGCGGACGAAGATGACGAAGGCGAAGAGGATGAAGACCCTTATCACCGCTACCACGGCATCTTCTGCGCAGGGAACCTGACGCTTACGGGAACGGGCAGCCTTGCTGCAAATGGCGGCGACATGGTTGACGGAGTAGCAGGCATCTACGCGAAGGGCAACATGAGCATCGAGGAAGGCTCGATATCGGCGGTGAGCTATGAGAGCGGCATCTGCTCTTACGAGGGCACGATCGCCATCGGAGCGAACGCCGGAACGGTTGCCGCCGATACCACGGGCGGCATCGACTCGATGTATGGGATCTACGCCGAAGGCGGCGACGTGGTGATCGAGGGCGGAACGGTTGCCGCAAGGGGGTATCGCGGCATCTCGGCAGGAAGCGACATCACCATCAACGGCGGCGAGGTTTCCGCCCAATGCACCGTTGCTGCGACAAGCGTCTTGGTAACCACCGGCATTGCCAGCGAGCATGGGACGCTGACCGTCAACGGCGGCACGGTCGTCGCGAAGGGCCACCAGTACGGCATCTATGCTGAGCATTTTGCCGAAGAGGGCGAAACGGAGCTGGTCGACGGCATCGTCATCAACGGTGGCGACGTAGTGACCGAAAGCGCAGGAAGCGAGAGCAGCGGCATCGGCATCAATGGCTGCACCATGGCCGTAAAGGGAGGCTCTGTCCGGGCGATCGGCAGCGGCGATAAGGCGTTCGGCGTGAGCGCCATCAATTCCTCCGGCGAATCGAACCGCGGCTCGCTCGTAATCGGAGAGGGAGTCGCAAGCTTTATCGCCCAGGGCCCAGCCGGCGCCATCAACGCGGACACGAGCGTGACGAACGCCGTACCCGGCTTCGGCTATGCGGACGTGGACGGCACCAAGGGCGAGACGGCCATCGCAATCAACGCGGAAGGCCAAGTCCTGGACGGCTACAAGCGGGTCCTGTTCCCGGCTGCCAAGGCATCCGCTACGACGAAGCCCACGAGCAAGTCGAGCACTGCCAAGACCGGCGACGCCGTGGGACATGCGCTTCCCATTGCCGCAGCTCTCACCGCCTTGGCGGCTTCGGCGTTGGCGCTTGCCGCCCGCAGGCGAATGCGACGGAATCGGTAAGGTTCTTGGCTATTATCCAAATGGGTCAGGAGGATGCACGTCGGAAGGGTTCCTTGCATTATCGAGCCCGATGCCTGAAGGGAATCGTCATGAGAAAAGGCCTTGCATGGCTTGCAGCCGCAGCGCTTTCGTTTGGCTTGCTCGGCATGGTGGCGTGCGACAACGCGGCATCTTCAAGCGGGTCGTAAAAGAGCGCAAGCGCGAGCGCAGCTGCAGCTGCTCCGGTGAAGGCCGCCTGCGAAAACGGCGTCATGCTGGGACGCTCTGAACTTTCCGAAGAGCGAAGACTGCCTGACGCTGAACATCTGGGAAAGCGACGGCAATGTCGGCTCCGACGTGCGCAAGCCCGTCATGGTCTTCTTCCACGGGGGCGCCTACTGCTGGAGCGGCACGACCGATCCCGTATACGAGCGCAGTCCACGCCGTTGAGTTGGCCTATGTGTTCAACAACCTCGACGACACCTTGTACACGGGGGAAATCGACCCCGCAACGGCCGCCCGGGTGCAGGAATCGTGGGTGAACTTCGCCAAGACGGGAGACCCGTCCATTGCCGGCGTTACCTGGAAGGCGTACGGGGACGAGCCATACCACGTTTGGTAGCACATGATGAGCATCAGGACGTTCCTGCTACTCATTTTCCCGGCATCGGCTACGTCTCACGAAAATGAGTAGCAGGAACGTCCTGATGCTCATCTGAGATAATGATTAGCGACAATAGCGTGAAGGTGATATAGAAAGGTTCACGACCATGAACGAACAGACGAAACGTCCGCAGCGCACGAAACGGTTCTTAGCGATTGCCATCAGCGCAGTGCTCGCCTTCGGCTGCATGCCGGCTACGGCCTTTGCGGCGGAGGGCGGTGCGACCAGCACGAGGACTGAGCCAGTGGTCGCACCCGATGCGAGCGGCAATACCGACGTCGTCGTGGACGGCGATGTAGCGGTTAAGATCAAAGGCGAAGACGGAACCCCGCGGAACGCCGTAGACGTATCCGGTTCGGCCAGCGCAACCGTGAGCGGCAATGTGTCAGTCGAGCCCGCACCAGATGCTGAATTTATAGCGGTCACAGGCATTCACGTCGATGCCAGCGACGGCACAAGCGCTTCTGCGAACGTAGAGGGGAACGTTACGGCGGAAGGAACTACCGGCGGTAATGCGACCGGAGTTTCTGGCAACTCCGGCGGAGGGTCGTGCAGCGTGAATATTGGCGGAGACGTCAAGGTGGTCGTTGACGATGAGAGCGATGCAACAGGAGCTTTGGTTACGTCAAAGTCGCAGAGCGATTCATATAAGCTCATAATCGGTAGCGACCTTATCGCCATTGGTGGCAGCGAGTATAGTGCCGGATTGGTAGTGACGGGCGGGTCGAGCACGCCGGTAACCGTGGTGGTTGGCGGCACGATATCGTCCACTGGCGCGGGTGTTAACTTGAGAAACAGCGATGAAACCCACCAAAAACGCACAGCGGCCAGCTTGCTCGACCTCACTGCATGGAAAATAGAAGCCGGCAGCGACGACGAACTTTTCGAAACGGAAGTGTTGGTGAGCGATGGTGCCGAGGGCTTGGCGAAGGCCGTCAACTACATCGTGAAGGTGGACGACGCTGTAAAGGGGCTGCTCGGCTACGACGACAGCGGGCTCGCGACGAAATCGGGCGAAGGCTACGAGTACGTGGTCGCGCACGAGGGCGACAAGATCTACCTCAAGGCCCTTGACGAGAGCTGGCGCATCAAAGGCGTTAGCGGCGAGGGTTATGGCATGGACGATAAGGGCTACTACTTCACGGTGCCCAGGGGCGGCGGCATCATGCTCATTGCCGAGATGGAAGCCGTGCCAACCCCCGCGCTGACCCCCACGAAAGCTTCCGCTCCCATAGCAAGCTCCTCGAACGCCGGCTCCTCGAATACCCTGCCTGCGACCGGGGACAGCTCCCTTACGACGCTCGCCTCGCTGCTGGGTGCCGCAATAGCAGCCGCAGCTGCGCTCTTCGTCACCAGAAGGCACGTGCGCGGCTAAGGTGGTATTCCAGATTACCATGCCCCTCGCGACCCGGGACAACGAGCCCTGACTCCGACATGCTCGCATCCATCGCATATGCGAGGCTGCCGTATTCGGATGAGTACCAGGACTGTCCTGTGACTCATTTCTGTAATAGGCTACGAGCTCGGGTGATTGCCAGAAAATGAGTCGCAGGACAGTCCTGGTACTCATCGGGTGATTGCCAGAAAATGAGTCGCAGGACTGTCCTGGTGCTCATCGTCATTCGGTCCAGGGGAGCTTGACGTTCGGAAGGTCCAAATCGTGCACGTCCTGCAGGTCGTACACGATCCCGTTTTCCTCGAGCTCGGCCAAGAACGCGTTCACGACGATGGGGCTTGAGAAATGCTGTATGAAATCGAGCGTGAATCGCCCGTTCACAGCCGAGACCTCGACGAGCATGCCGTTCGACGCAGAGGACGTCCACGCCCTGAAGTCGCGGATGTACTGCTCGGCTCCCTTGTAGTTCGCCTTCCCGACGTAGCTCACGGTGGCCGTGACCACCCTCTTGGTGAGCTCGTTGATGGCGGATACCGCCTCGAGCCGCTCCGCATCGCTTTCCTTCGAGAGGATCAAGCGGGTTATCCCGGCGTTCGAGGCAGCCCCCGCAAGCACCGTCTCCTCCATGGTCTGGACGAAGACCATCCCACGGTAAATCGTGCCCTGCCGCTCGAGGGGCCAGTCCCGCATCTTCTCCTTGTATTCCAGCATCACCCCGCCGACCAGGCTCTGATGCGCAAGCGGCGCGCCGAGCGCCTTCCTCTGGTTGACGCAAAGGGCGATCCGGATGGCGTCCTTTGCATCTGGGAACAGCTTGGCAATAGCCCGGCTGAGCAGCAGGGATATCGTCGTTCCGGGGCTCCCGTCGTTGTCGAGGGTGAACCGCATGAACTCGGATTCGGAAATGGCGATGCTGTACACGGTGCGCTGACGGTCTTCCGCGAGCCCGGCCGCGTCAATCAGGTTCAGCGCGACAGACATCTCGCTGCGCGACGGAGTCGGGAGGTCCGACCGCCCCGCAACGGGGTCGACCCACTCCTCATCGGAGATCTCATCACCAACCAGGCGGATGCCCTCGTCGTCGAGCTCGACGTCGTACCACTCGGAACAATAGTAATAAAGGAGCGTCCTCAGCACCTCGTACGCGCCCGCCCCATCAGTCATGCCGTGGAACACGTCCAAGATGATCCAGTTGTCCTGCCAGCAAAACGCGATCATATGGAAATTCGAATCCGCCGAGTTCAGATCCACGCCGTGAAGCGAGTCCGTGATGACGACGGGACGGCGGTTCTCCGCAAAGTAGAACTCGCCGTCCCTCCTCTGCAGCTCGACGAGGAAATAGGGGTACCGCTGCATGGTGGTGTCCACGGCATGGCGAAGGACCTCTGGGTCGATCAGATCGCGCATGCGAACCCGGATCCTGATTTCATGGGGGTCTTCCCTACTCGTCACGTACAGCGGACGAATCTCCGTAAACAGCTTCTGTTCCATTCACATCACCACGAGCCCTCTATTAAACGGCCTGATATGAGCAGTGTAGCATCTGGGCTGAAGGGCAATCAGCGCTTCTTCCAGGGCGTTCCAGATTGTCACACCAGATCGCGCAAGCCTCAGAAACCACTGTCAGGCCTGATGAACGGGGCGAGGTACAACGGGTACGTATCCACCCTCCCGCTCGAGCCCCTGTTTCCCGCCGAGAGCTTCATGCCGCGGCTCGCGAGCCCGCGGTCCAACACCGACTTCATGGACTTCGCCTTGCGGTTGGCGGCCGACTTCACCTCGACGGGGACGGCCTCGCCTCCCTGGCGGATGACGAAGTCGATCTCGAAATGCGCTCCCTCGCCGTAGAAGTACAGCGGCCGCCCTTGCTTCGCGAAGATGTCGCCCACGATGTTCTCGTGCACCGCGCCCTTGTATATCCCGAGGTTGCCGTTGAAGATGTCGGCCTGCGAGCCGTCTTCGAGCATGGCCACAAGAAGGCCGGTGTCACGCAGGTACACCTTGAAGTTGTCGTCGACGGCGTTTCCCTCCAGGGGAAGCGCGATGGTCTCGAGGTTGTGGCAGAAGTTGACTATGCCTGCGTCGTAGAGCCACTGCAGGCTGCCCCCGTACTTGCGCGCGCCCGACTTCGGTTGCACGACCGCGTAGCTAAACTTCTTGTAGTCGCGTGCGAGCTGCCGCGGTATGGAATCGAAGCACGCCCGCGCCTTCGCCTTCTCTGAACCTTCGGCGTACTTCGCGATGTCGCCGCGGTAGTCCTCGAGTATGCCCCGCTGCACGCGCAGCACCTCAGCGAAGTTGTGCGTGTCGACGAAGGTCTGGACGGCCTTGGGCATGCCGCCCACCACGATGTGCTCGCGCAGCATCCCCATCATCGACTCGTGGACGGCGTCAGGAACGGGGCCGTCCTGGTCGACATACGATGCCAGCATGTTCACCGCCTCGCGCGAATAACCGCGGGCCCATAGGTACTCCTCGAAGTCGAGCGAGTGCATCTCGAGGTGATCGACGTAGCCGACCGGCAGGGAGGACTCCTCCTTGTAACGGATGCCTAGAAGGGAGCCTGTCGCCACGACGTCGAACCGTCCGTCCTCGGTGAGGAACTTCAGCGCGGTCCGAGCGCCCGGGCAGCTCTGAACCTCGTCGAGGAAGAGCAGGGTCTTGCCGGGCTCGAAACGGGCCCCGGGATACACGAGCGAGATGCGCGCCAGGATGTCGTCGACCTCCAGGCTTCCCTCGAAGGCCTGCCGGTAGGCGGGGTTCTTCTCGAAGTTCAGCTCGATGACGTTGTCGTAGTTTTCGCGTCCGAAGCGGCGGACGCTGTAGGTCTTGCCCACCTGCCGCGCACCGCCGAGCAGCAGGCACATCTTGTCCGGCCTAGCCTTCCACCGGGCAAGCTCCGCCTCGATCTTCCGCTCCAGCATCTCCACCTCGTCTTATGCAACTAATTTCGGGGAGTATGATACTACATATGCAATTTTTTTCGGGGAATATGATATCTAGTACGCAACTTTTTTGTTGCGCCTCGTTTTTGGTTGATTGACGTTCGGAATGCCTTTCCAGGCACTTACGCTGTCATAGCCCTGAAAAGCGGGCGCTCCGCATGTCTAACCTGTCATTTCCGTCATCTTCCTGTCCCGCGGCAAGGAGGTGATCGGAATGGGCAAGGGAGAATACAAGCACATAGGAATCGAGCAAAGGCGCGTCATAGAGGCGGGCCTGAACGAGCGCGACAGCCTGGCCGAGATCGCCAGGCGGATAGGCTTCGAGGTCTCGGGCGTGCGCAGGGAGATGAGCATCAGGACGTTCCTGCTACTCATTTTGAGAAAATGAGTAGCAGGAACGTCCTGATGCTCATTCGGCGTGACGGCTAATTCGAAACCGAATAGCCGCCCGTTCCGTCACATTGAACGGTAATCGTGCCGTATGTGCCTGTGCGATACGCTTCGGCATCAATTGCATCGAGCATTTTCAGGGTCTTTTTGTCCGCCGGATCGTCTTTGCTGTCGGTGATGATGGCAATCTGCGGCCTAACGTCCTCGAGGAACTCGTCTGTCAAGGACGCCTTCCTTCCGTGATGCGGCATCTTCACGACATCGAACCGGCCGTGATCGTCTTCCAGGTAAGCAGCGATGCCGTCCTCTTCCAAATCGCCCGCGAACAGGAACGATGCGCCGTCGCCGGTCAGCGATGCCACGAGCGAGCAGTCGTTGTCGTTGCCTTCTTCCCCTTTCGAACCGGGGTCGTATTCAACGCCCGGCGGGAAGAGGTCGAAATCGTAGTCGCCCAGCTTGAGATGCAGCCGTTCGGTGACCAGCTGCGTGGCGAGCCCTAGGCCCTCTATTGCAGACATGGCCGTTTTATAGTTCTTGTCCTTGCCGACGTATCCCGGCAGGAACACCGTGCCGATGTCGAGCTTCTCGCCGATGGCGCGGAGGCCCCCGACATGATCTTGGTCATAGTGGGTGAGAACCACCCAGTCGAGGCGGGAAACGCCAAGATCGCTGAGATACGAAAGCACTTCATCCGAGGTGCTATCGTAGCCCGTATCGATGAGGGCGGCCGATCCGCCCGCCTGAACGAGGATGCAATCGCCTTTGCCGACGTCGATGAAGGATACGCGCACGCCGTCCATTGTGCCTCCGTCCGAACCCTGCCCCTCGCCTTGCCCACATCCGGCAAGCGCGAACGCGGCGAATGCGAGCACAGCCGCCAAGGCGAATGCGAAAACCTTTTTCAATTCGAACTTCCTTAGGCTTTATTTTACGATGCGGATGCGATCGCGTGGCTCCGAGTACTCCTTCGGCACCTCGTGGTCGCACGCGACGACGAGGTAACCCGAAAGCGCCTCGTAGTCGAAATCGCACATGATGGGCGTCTCTGCGTCGGCTGCCTGCTTGAGCGCGTAGTAGGTGTCGCCGCCCTGGCAGATGAAATCGCCCGCAGCAATGGAGTAGCGCTCGTCGGCTTTCCATTCGCGCCCGCCCACCGAGTGGATGGTCACGCGCGACCCGGGCTTAGCCGGGCCGTAGAAGGTCGAGTCGGGATACAGCTCGCCCTTCTCGTAGGGCACGGTCGCGTTCACGGTGAGCTCTATCCCCGAGACTTGCGGGAAAGCTCCGATGGGCTCGGAGCCAGCGCCCTGGTAGCCGGCTTCGAGCACCTCCAGAAGCTGGGCTCCCGTCACGTTCACGACGCAGACCTGGTCGACGAAGGGGAATACCGTCTTTATGTCGCCGAGCGAGATGTCGCCGACTTCGACCGAGGCGCGGATGCCGCCGGCGTTGAGTATGGCCGCGTCGACCGCCTTGCCGGTCGTCTGCTCGGCCGCCCATCGATAGGCGTCCGTGCAGAAGTCGCCCAGGTTCGTCTCCTGCGTGCGCAGGCCCGGATCGCGTTCGCCGTCGAGGAAGAAATCCGTGTGTCCGAGCGCCACGGCGAGCTCTTCGCTCACCTGGTCGTTTGCGTCATCGATGACCTTCTGCGCGGGGGCGTCGACGCCGTCATAACTGCCGTAGGCGATGCTGTTGTTCGCCGGCATGCCCTCGTCGATGGCGACGAGCCCGATGTTGTGCATGTAGCAGCCCGTCTCGACGAGCAGCGTGCCCGCGACCTCCTGTTCCACCAGCTCGTGGTCGTGGCCGTCGAGGAACAGGTCGATGCCCTTCACGTTGTTCAGCACCTCGATGCTCGTGGAGGGTTTGCAGAGCTCCGTGTTTCCCAGGTGTCCGAGGCACACCACCAGGTCGGCTCCCTGCGCGCGGAGCTCGTCGACCTGCTTTTGGGCGCACTCGTAGAGTTCCTCTCCCCCGAGGAAGCGGAAGTCCTTGTTCATGGCCGGCTTGGTGGTGGTCATGGTGCTCGGTGTCGTGAGGCCGAAAAGCCCCACCTTGGTGCCGCCCACGAGCTCGACGATCGTGTTCGGCTTGAAGCGCAGCTCGCCCGTCTTTGCGTCGAGGACGTTGGCCGAGAGCAAGGGGAACTCTGCGAGTTTCTCGTAGGCGGCCAGCTCGTCCGGGCCGCGGTCGAATTCGTGGTTGCCCACGGCCATGGCGGCATAGCCGCACGCGTTCATGAACGTAATGCCCGCCTCGCCGTTCGATTGGTCCACGAGCGGCGTGCCTTGCGTGGCGTCGCCCGAGTCCACGATCAGCACCTCGTAGCCTTTGGCTTCCCAGTCGGCTTTGAGCTGGGGTATCGCGGCCATGGAGAAGTTGCCTTCGGAGTTAGCGGTCGCGGCGACCTCCATGTCGTGGCCGTGCGTGTCGTTGGTGTGAATGATGGCGAGCAGGGGCGTAGCCTGCCCGCCCGAGGAGGCGCTTGCGCTTGCCCCAGTAGCCTGCGAGCTCGCACCCGCTCCCGACCCAGTTGCCGTCGAACAGCCCGGTAAGCCGAGCCCCGCCCCTACAGCAACGAGTCCAACGCCCTTCAGGAAAGACCTTCGCGTGATATGCACGCCCTCTATGCGATCTGTCATCTTCTTCCCCTCTTTACGATAATGAGCAGCAGGACTGTCTTGCTACTCATTCTGCTACTCGTTTTTCACCGCAGCTCCTTCTTTGACCACCGGGCCTGCGCTTGCCTTCATGTACATCTTAGCGGGTTGCAAGACGCCGCCTCGCCAACGCACCTTCAGCCAACCGGGCACGAGCGTGAAGCCAAAAGGCACGCAAGACCCGTCGTCCGCCCAGAGGTCCACGCCGCGCGTGAAGGCCATGTCCGCCACATGCGCCATCCGCTCGTCGGCGATGCCCCATTCCCGCAGCTTCGCCATGATGGCGGCGCCGGCGCCGTTCGCGAAGGATTTGCAGACGTCTTCGGACGACATGCTGTCGAAGCGCACGTCGATGGCAAACATGTCGCCCAGACTGCCGTCGCCGAGAACGTCGAGCTGGAAGTCGGCGTCTGCCGGGGCAAGCCCGAGGACGCATGCGGCCTGGGCCAGCATGGCCTCGTCGTACGCCGTAAAGCCCGCCTGCTCGAGTGCGCGGGCCAAGCGATCCGGATCCGCCGCGCAGGCATGTCGCTCCCCTTCCTTCAGGTAACCGCATACGCGAAGGGGGGAATCGGCCCGCCCCCTGAACATCCCGAAGAAGGCAAGCGGCCAGCCTTGCGCCATGCGCTCGTCCTGGGAAAGGTAGAGGGCCGCCTTGCCGGAGCTGCCGACCGCCTCGCAGAAAGGCGCCACTAAATCGGTGCGGCTGCGCGGCTGGAAGTGGACCCCGGCCGCCGAGGGAACCGGGCCTGAGCAGTCGATTTCGAACCCGAAGCCGATGCTCTCGTCTTTGGCGCGTTCACGCGCGTAGAAGGAGATGATGTCCTCGCAGCCGGCAGCCAACGCAGAGTCGATGCGCGCGTCCTCGTCCAGCTCGCCGTAGAGCAGCGTCACGTCGAGGAAGGGCTCGCCTGCAAGCGGGAACTCCAGGTAGATTTCGGGAAACTTCTCCCCAATGAGGAACGGGAGCGCCGCATCGCGCACACGGCACGCGGCACCCCCGAACAAGGCGGCGTCGCGCCCTTCATCGGCCGCCTGCAAAAGCAAAACTTCAAAAGCTTGCGCGTGGGTGGGAAGCGTCATGCTCGATCAGTGCAACCTCTGTCGCCATAGGCGAAGATGCCTAGAACGACTCGCATTGCTTCACTTCGCAGTAAATGTACGCCCCGCCGGCCACGGCCTCGAGCTCTTCATCGGAGAGCTCGTAGCCTTCCTCCTTGGCAAGGGCAAGCAGGCCCTCGGGCGTCTTGCACTCGCGCACCTTTTTCTTCTGCTCCTCGGTCAGGTCCTCGAAGTTCATCTCTGCCTCTTTCTCTCGGGTTTTTCGCTCCAACATACTATACGTCGGCACATCGCAAATCGTCCTATTGCCTTTACCACGCAACGAGGTTTTCACCCCAGGAGCGATGGGTGGGCGCTGTGCGTCGTTATGACGATACCGCAGCGGGGATAGCTATCTGACACGCTCAACGTAAAGGTCGTTGACGGTGTCGATGTTGTGCTGAACGTGATAAGCCATGCGGGAAACGACCTCGTCCGACAAGTGGGGGTTCGACCCGAGCACTTGTTGCACCTCTTCGGCGAACCCGACGAGCATATCCGGGTCATACCAGCTCATGTCCTCAACGCGAGCGAGCTGTGCTAGCGGGTACTCCTCGAACGGGTTAGACGTCCACGTATAGCGTTCGAGTCGGAGCTCGGCTATTGTTGCGCGCGAGAAGAACGCAGCTCCGTTGTCGAACAGCGGCGCGATTCTCCACCCGTCAAGCGTGTCAGCATTTCGGATGAGGCCGAAATTCGCCCGGTGACGATCGAAGTTCGCCATTATGTGATCGCATACGATCATCTTCGCGAGGGCCGTCCTCGCACCGCGTATACCCAACTCATCGCAAGCGCGCACGTAACCGCGGTAAAGGTCGTGCCCCTCGGTTATCCCGAAATAGGTTATCGCATCATTGGCGGAAACGAACTCCGTCTCCGGAGTCGCCAGCGTTGGGCACGCAGAACACGCCCGACCATCATGCTCTTCGAGCTCATACGGAACAAATTCCCCCACGTCGAGCAACCGACCGCAAAGCAGTGTCGCCAGCAGCTCGTTGTACGGCTCCCGCTCCTCGGCGGTGGACGATGCCTTCAAGAGCCAGTTCTGCCCGCCTCGCTTTTCCCACCACTTCTCGAGCGCCCCGGGCGTCGAGCTGTCGGGAGAGCGGTGCGGGCGCGTGGCCATGTAGTCGTTATCGAAGAAGTTCACGTCGCGCCAAGCCAACGACGCGCCTACCGGCTTGAACCAGTACTGATCGGAGAGGTTCAGGCCAAGCGATGAGAACATGAGCATGTCCGTCGATGGCTCACCTGTTTCGCGGAGGATGCGCGCTGCTTCCGGGCGCAGGGGCGGCATGTAACGATGCTCGAGCCAGAGAGCGAGATCGACCTCGTTGGGAACTGGCGGGCGCCAGCCTTCACGGGGCTTCCGCGATCGCCGCCCTATCCCAAGAGGACCCCAAAGGCCCTCCTCATGCACGCGCTCAATGCGGGCGCGCTTCTGCTTTCGATCGTACGTGAAATCGAGAACGGGATGGTCCCGGTTCATGAGCGTGTGCGTGCTGAGCGCCAGCAAGTCTTTCTGACCGAGCTTCGGCCGACCTGACAGCTTCGGCGCCGTTACACGGTCCCTTACAGAGCGCTCGTCGATCATCCACTGGCGACCGAACCGCTCTGCGATCAAAGCGCCCGATTCCACAAGCGCAACGACGCGCCTTGGCGTGACGCCGAGAATTTCTGCCGCTTCCGATGTAGTCAGCATATCTGGCTCCTTGTGCTATTCCTAAAAAGTATACCGCATATGGAATACTTTTTTAGGAATAGCACATCGCCCCTACGCCGCTCGCCTTCTGCACGATGAGTAGCAGGACGTTCCTGCTACTCATTTTCGGAGAGCGCCCAGCCCTCGGCACCTCTACTGAAAATGAGTATCAGGAACGTCCTGATACTCCTGGCCAGGGCGGAGGAGAACGACGTCGGCTGGGACGACGTTGCAGTGGTTTATCTCACTACCATTTGAGACCGCACTTGCCGCATCTTGACTCGCCCGTGCCCGGACAATACAAGGTGCCCGTGTGTCCGCACCCGGGACAGCATTCATTCGTCCACTCTCCACCGCCGGCGATTCCGTCCAGCTGATCGTCGGTGAGCTCGTAGCCCTCTTCATGCGCCGCTTCCAATATCTGCTCCGGAGTCATTTCTTTGTTGTACTCCGCCATATCTGATCCTTCCTCTCACGTTGGCATCTATCTTTACCAAACAGTTCTTTACTTCACTATTCCTTTGTACGACAGAGTAGCCCTTTTCGTCTCATCATTTTTTTCTGAATTCCGCATCCCCCTTCTCTCAATTCCATCTGGTTTTGATAAGACGAAAAAGGCCAGCCACACAATGTGGCTCGGCGGCGCATTCGACGTCCTCTCGCTGCACATCGTCGGCTTCCCATTCGTGCAACTGCCTGTGGGCCGCGATGGCGAAGAGCATGCTTGCTTCAAGCCTGTCGAATTCTAGACTGTCTTTAAAGAACGGGATATAAGTTCGCATGGGTTGTCCTCCTATCGGTTGCTTTGATACTGATCCAACCGACAACCGGGCAACCAAGAGGTTGCCTTACGAACGAAATGGCGGCTTTCTGGGTCTTTCTGGGGTTAAAGGACAAAACGTGTTGGTAAGTTTATTCCCATTCGACTCGCCATGGAAGTGCATGCCTTAGCTCAGACCAGACCAGCCCGTCCCCCCATTCGGCAGGCCCATCACGCTTCTGGGGCTCGTAGACCGTCTGGCGGTAAAGCTCGGCGATGTCTTCGTCGGTCGGCATGGTTGCGAGGATGCCGGCGGCTCCGAGCGGGCATTCGGTGTGCATGTAGCACCACCAGAAAACCGCCTTGGCGCGGCGCATGAGGCTGAGCCCCCGGTGCTTTCTCAGCATGTCGCGCAGTTGCGCGTTGACCCCTCCCTCG
>JAFUCC010000038.1 GCA_017459925.1 Eggerthellaceae bacterium | reverse complement strand
TCCCGACGGCGGCCGTCGGCACCTGGTCGGAGCCGTTGTAGGTGAAGCTATCGCCCGTCCACTCAAGGGCGGCCTCGCGCTGGGCGATGTTCGCGGTGATCGAAGCCGGGGTCGTGTCTTCATAGTTCGTGCCGCCATTGACCTTGTACCACACGGTGTAGTCGCCCGCGTTCGTGCCCTTCGGGATGGTCGTCGTATACGTGCCGTCCTGCGTCAGGCTGTACACCATCGTGCCGCCCGTCGTGGAGCCCGCCGTGGCAAGCGTGTGCTCGGCCCCGTCGTACGTGGAGTTGATGGGCGTGGGAGCCGCTGTAACAACGGCATTTGCTTTGCCCACGGTGTAGGTGCCGTTAGCGTATGTGAAGTTGTAGTTGCCAGCTACAGAGGAGCCGCCGCGCGTCACCGATGTCGCGCTCGGCACGATGGGAAACGCGCTGCCGGCTGGCGACGAGCTCGTCGCAGCGCATGTGTAAGAGACTGTTATCTCATCGCCGCTCACGAGCGAGCCTGACGTTATTGAATACGAGAACGAAGACGTGTCCGGCGCTGCGCCGTAAGCGCCGCTCGCATTTCCTGCCCTCAAGGTGACGCCACGCTTCCCGACGGTCAGCGTGCCGGGGGTGAACGTGATCTCGTAGTTGGAGGAGGTCAACCCCGACGGCGTGATGGGATAGGTGCCTGCGTTGCCACCCTGCGAGTAAGCGCATGCGTACGACAGCGTTCCGGACAGCACGCTGCCTGATTCGCCGTTCACGAACCCGCTGTACGTTGCGGTGTAGCTAGGAGCCGCATCGCCATAGGTGATGGAAGCGGCATCTGCGGTCACCCTTAGCGGTGCCTTGGAAATTGAGGCATCCACCTTGGTTGGCCCCGCCAGCACGGTCGTTCCGTCTGTGTCCACGACCTCGTACCACACCTCGTAATCGCCAGCGTTCGTCTCGCTCGGAATGACCGTGGAATACGCCCCGCCTTCCGCTAGGCTGTACTTCATGGTGTACGAGACGCCTCCCACACTTGCCGATCCCGCAGTCACAAGTGCCTGCGAGGTCCCATTGTAGGTAGGATTGAGCGCCGTAGGGGCTACAGTATCCAACGCTGCCCACTCAGCGTATAAAGTAACGTCGTCCGTTGGTGAAAAACTGGCATTTGCGTCGTAATGACTACCAGGCTCTTCATCGCTTGGATTTGATACGGTGTTCCAGCCAGTGAAAACGTAGCCGTTATTCGTTGGAGTTGTCCCAAAAGAGGTGGTTAGCGCAATTTGAGCTCCAGAATCTACCGAGAAGACTTTGCTTTCTTGACCATTATTCGGATCCAGGGTAACACTGTAACTCGGCGCCAATACGAACGCCTGCATAAACATCGAAGGTGAGTTGACTACGCCTTCGTCTTTTAAAGTCCCTGTGTCATTAGTCCACTCATATGTCTGCCCGGAATTTACTGTATTGGTAAAAAGTACAGTATATCCGCCATCCCAACCCTCATTCTGATATAAGCGGAACTCGACCGTCCTCGAACTATTTGATGTGATGCTTACGCTGTCACCAAGCCGAAGACCCCCAGCAGGGAGAGAAGGATTGTATTTATAACCAGCTACTGTTCCACTTACCGTGAGGCTCAAAGTGTACAGCGTGCTCGCGCTTGACGTCGCAAGACCTTCATTCACCAGCTTGCCCCGGTTGCCCTCTTCAGAGCGATTCTCTGAACTAACGACGATATCGCCAGACAAATTCTGAACAGTCAAATTAGCAGTACCAGTCGAATCCTGTTTCAGCTTAGTGACAACATCGAAGTCTTCGATGTTGTCGTCTCCCCCGCCAATACCAGGCGTATTTTCAGTTCCAAATCCACCAGACGATTCGGCTTCATCGACCATCAAGACATCAAGCAAATTATCTTGCTCACCGTCTTCGACATTTGCAACCTGATCGGAACGCTCTTCTGAGCCGTCCTCAGCCCAAGCCACAAACCCAGGCATCAGCCCAATCACGAGCACGACCGACACGAACACGGCCAGGGCCTTGCGGGCGGCTACGCGCGTGCGGCGCTTCATGCGTGCACGCTTGCGAAACGCAACCGCGGCCCCCTCGCTATCGCGCGAGAAGGCCGCAGCGGTCTCTTCCATCGTAATTGGGTTGTTCGCAGCAGAAGCGTTACCGGAGGCTAGGAGCGACCCCCCCCCAGTCGGTTTTCGAGCTTCGACATGATGCGTTCCCTTCCTATGCGTGGCGCCACATCGTTTTTCCCATGACTAAAGTAATCGACGCCAGCCGATATACGCTGCTTATACTATCATCCTGACCCCCATCAGGGCAAATAAAATGTTCCATCCACGCCAGGCACAGGTGGAACAGATGTGCCGTTCTTGCACACGCCCGCCGGGTCTAATACGCGGATTTCGCGAACTCGCCGAACCTCGGCAATGTGAACCGCAGGTATCCGAAACCATCGCTAGCCACAAGCCCCCTCTTCAGCAGGCGGTCCCTGTAAACCGAAAACTCACCCGATGACATGCCGGCAAGCCCCCGAATATCCCCCACCTTGCCGCTTTCCGCGGCTGCCATGGCATCCACAACGTCCCTGTCCTTGCCCGACAGCTCAGACCAGATCTTCTCGTACACATACTCGGCCAGGTAGGCGTCGAACTCGTCGAGCACCTCGGCGTAAGGGAGTTGGCGCTTGTAGCAGAGATAGCCCAGAACCTGGTACGCGTACGGATAACCCTGCACTACGCGGGCCATCGCCGCCGCCTCGTCTTTTGGAATATCAAAGACGCGCTGATACTGCCTTGCCACGAGAGCCCTATTCAAAGGCCCCATTTCGAACTTGGGAGCGCGATACAAAAACGTCAGCGTTTCTTGGTTCTGCAAGTCGTAGACGTTCTGGTACAGGCCCGTCATCAGCAGGAACACGTCATAGCCCTTCCTTATGTATATCTGGAACTGGCTTGCGAACTCGCGCACGTGCGCGTTGGGCACGGCTTCGTCCACCGCGACCAGCACCTTCTTCCCCTTATCGGTTAGGCGGCCGAGCATCCTGTCCAGCGCTACGACGACGTCCGTAATAGGCGGCTCGGAGTCGATTTCCAACCCGAGGCCGAGAAAGGACAGGTTTATCTTCGCGTCCCTGAAAACCTGCAGCAGCTCTTTCCTATTGCTGAGCTCGGCAGCGAGCGCGAGCAACATGTCGCGCTCGGGACTCAGCTCGGCCACGATCCAGTCCTTGTTGCCGCCAATTTCCGCCGACACCTCCGTCAGCATGACGGTTTTCCCCGATCCGCGCACGCCAGTGATCATGCAAGCGTGGAACTCCGGGTTATCCGATACGAAGCCCTCCACTATTTCGTTCATCTGCTTATCGCGGCTAATCGCGTTCACGGGCTCTTTGCCGAACGTCAGAGAGAACGGATTCAAGGCGTCTCCTTTTATAGTCTTTGAAGTCTTTTATATTCTTTTATAATTTCCAGATTACTTTATAACTTCTCTTTTAGGCGCGCAACCTTTTTTCCTTGTGAACTCGGAATGCTTAAACAGTTTTGTTTCGTTTTTTTCGAATACTAGAATGTTCTACCCACGCCAGGCGTAGGTAGAACAGCGGAGCGCTTATCGCTCATTGGCTGGAACACAGTGCAATGCTTCATTTTCGAAGCAACAACCATCAAAGTTCGCTGTAATTCTCCGACAGTGATATAAATTCTAATGTTTCGGAGCTTTATAAAGGAGCGATCGATGAACCTCGTCGGTCGAACAAGGGAAATCGACCTGCTGGACTCATGCCTGTACAGCGGGCGGCCCGAATTCGTCGCGGTTTACGGACGCAGGCGCGTGGGTAAGACCCACCTAATCCGCGAGTACTTCAAGGATGGCTTCGCCTTCTACGCCACTGGCATCGCGGGTGGCAAGACACGCGATCAGCTCAAGGCGTTCAACTTGAAGCTGCAGGAATACGGGAGCCGAGAAAGGACCATCCCGTCGGATTGGTTCGAGGCGTTTTCCCGTCTTCAGTCACTATTGCAGAACGGCAACGTGATACGCGACCGGGCAAGCGGACGTATCGTTGTGTTCCTCGACGAACTACCCTGGCTCGACACGGCGCGATCAGACTTCAAGCCCGCGCTCGATTTCTTCTGGAACGGCTGGGCTTCAGCTCAGCCTGAAATCATGCTGATAGTGTGCGGATCCGCAACCTCGTGGATCATCACGAACCTCATAGATGACCGAGGGGGGTTCCATAACCGAATCACGCGGCAGATCAGCTTGGCGCCATTCACCCTCGCCGAATGCGAGGAGTACTGCCGCACGAACGGAATAACCTTCACCCGCCAGATAAAGAATGCGCTCGGCATTTCGGGTGTCGAGACCTCGGAAAGCGCATGGCAAAGCGGCAAGTCAAACCCAGGCGCTCAGGTCGACCTCGTCATTGACCGAGCCGACGGAATCGTCAACCTCTGCGAGATGAAATTCTCGAATGCCGAGTTCAGCATCGATAAATCTTATGACGAGGCGCTGCGCAACAAGCTTTCGGCCTTCCGCTTGGAAACTGGCACGAAAAAGGCGTTGCACGTCACCTTGGTGACGTCGAACGGACTGGCGCATAACAAATACTGGAATACGGTGCAAAACGAAATCACCGCAGACGATTTGTTTGCATGAGTCTCGTACGCTCTCTCTGCTCCCCTACAGCTCGCGGAAGAGGGTGCGGACAGCGGGGATTTGGTCGCGGTCGGCGGCCACGACCACGGTGTCGCCCGGGTAAATGCGCGTCTCCTCGCCGGCGACTTCCACGTCGTCTTTTGCCGACACGGCCACGATGAGGCTGTTCTCGGGCATGTCGATTTCGCTTACGAGCATGCCCTCGTTTCCGACGGTGTCGGCAAGGCGCGGAACCGACAGCTCGGTGAGCACCACGTTGCCATGCGTCAGCGACGACACGACGCTGACGGAGCCCATGAGCGTTTCCTCTTCGATGAGGTTGGCGATCATCTCGGTCGATGAGATGGCCTCGATGCCGAGCGCGCGGAAGATGCGCTGGTTCTTAGGCGCGTTCACACGCGCGATGCAACGCGGCACGTCGTAAATGCGCGACGCGATTTCGCACGAAACCAGGTTGTTGTCGTCTTGGCCGGTCGCCGCCACGAACACGTCGGCCTTGCGGATGCCGGCGTCTTCCTGGTAGCGCGAGTCGCAGCCATCGCCGCGGATGACCAAGTAGCGGCCTTGAAGCACCATGGACAAGCGGTCGGCCACGTTCGGCTCGCGTTCGATGACCGCCACCTCGTTGCCGCTTTGCAGCAACACCGTGGCCAGGTACTCTCCCACTTTCCCGCCGCCGTTGATGACGATGTACATGTGCGCACCTCCAAATGTGTCGACCTGGCCTGGTCAGTTCGACACATCGCCGCTTTACGATTGAATGTACTTGCCGAAGTCGTCGATGAGGTCGTGCCTCACGCAGGCAAGCACCAAATCGCCGTGATAGAGCGTCGACTCGCCCGTGGGGATGGACGACGCCGAGCCGTCCTTGCGCTCGAACGCGATGATGCGAATATCGTGATCGCGCTCGATATCGTGAACGCGCAACGCGCCGCGCTCGGTCCACGACAAGTCGATGGAAAACCGCAGGACCTCGTAATCGCCGAACGTGTCGAGATGCGACCCGTGTCCGGCAATGGCCTTGCTGAACACTTCCTCGGCGACCAGCGTCGTGCCGCAGACGTAGTCGATGCCGAGCTGCATGTACGCGCGCTCGTGGTCGTGGTTGTACAGGCGCGCGATGACGTGCGGCACGTCATACAAGCGACTTGCCACCTCGGTGACCATGAGGTTGGCGTTGTCGGATTGGGTGACGGCGGCCACGACGTCGCAGTCTTCGACGCCCGCTTTCACAAGCGTGTCCTCGTCGTAACCGATGCCCTGAACGGTGGACCCGTTGAAGTTGCGGCCCAGATTGTTGAACGCATCGGCGCGCCAGTCGATGACGCACACGTTATCGCCGTTGTCGGAAAGCATCGACGCGATGCGCGAACCCACGCGCCCGCAGCCTACCACGATTACATTGCGCATGCCGATTCCTTTCGAGTGGTAGCGAGTGTCATTTTCTCACAGAATTGGAAAACTGGCACAATGAGTAGCAGGACGTTCCTGCGACTCATTTTGGGTACGGAAATGAGTCGCAGGAACGTCCTGCTACTCATTGGTATTAGATGAAGGACATCTGGCCGAGCGTGTTGTTATACCACTCTTGCCAATTGGGCGGGCAGTAGCTTTGAGCGGCATCGACCGTGATGCTGTAGCCGTAGCCAGCGGCCAGGCCGGCCACGTGGGCGCGAATGGCGGATTCCCAATCGCCCCAGCTGGAATTGCCCCAACCCCAAGCGTTGCAAGAGCGGAAGCACACTTCGCCCTTCGAGCTTTCAGTGTTCGAGATGGCAGGCGACCAACGCGGATCGACGCCGTTATCCCAAGCCGCCTCGGCGAACACCCAGCCATAACCCTCGAGCGGGGAGCCCGCCAGGTAACTGTCGATACGGCCCGACCATTCGGCCATGAACGCCTCTTTGCCGACCGACCAATCGACTGCGGGCAGGCTGTACTCGATCAGCTCGGGATCGGGGGCCTCGCCGCTGACGGTCTCTGCGGGCGTTTCGACGCCCTGCTTCGCCTTCTCGGCGGCCATGCGCTCGAGAGCCGCGGCGTTCTCGGCCGCGATACGCTCTTGCTCTGCGCGTTCCATGTCGTCAATCATGCGCATGCCAGTATCGAGATTGCGGGGCGTAGCCTCGGCAAGGGCGGAGCGCTCGAAATACTGGAAGGTCTCGGATTCAACCGCCACCTCGGCACGTTGGGCGAGCGTTGCGGCATGGGTAGTGGACTTGCTGAAGCCGAACGCGCCAGCACGCTCCATGTCGTCCATGGAATCGGCTGAGGCCACGCCAAAGCCGACGCCACAAACGATGGCGGCAATAAAAATGCCGGCTATGGCGGTGAACACCATATTGCCGGCTGTACGTTTAGGCTGCTTCCGACTCATATTTCAATTTTCTCTCTCGGCAACGGACTGCCATTGCCGCGGGGAGTATTTTACCGTACCCGTTTTGAGCGATGCAATTTCTTGTGAAGGGCCGCTTCACGGTTTGTTCGCTTGACAACCTGGGCAAACCTGTGATTCGCCCATAGGAAGCGCAACATATGCCGACCCCCGATTGCGGGCACACAAAATCTCGACACGAACAAACGTGCCTTCATGCGAAGCGGAATCGGGCGCGAACGGTTTGCCAGAGTGGTTGAAAGGCATGCGTAGGTTCCGGTTTAGCCCGATGCGGGGTGCCGCCGCTTGCGCAGGCGGAGGAAAACATCGGGATGGCTTGTTTGTCACGCCGCCGAGCAACTGTAGGCGGCGCCCCGCGTCGGACTAAACCGGAGCCTATCGAGCAGTTCCCGCTAGCTATTCACGAAGGAAATCTGGAGAGAGCGCCCATCGGGCATGTTGAAGAGCAGCGTTTCCATTTCTCCCGGAAGCGCGCAGGCGGTTAGCGCGATGACGCAAAACGCGACGATGAGAAACGCGCCCACCACCATGAGCGCGTTAATGCCGCGATACGCCCCGAAGCCAACTGCGATGACGGCGCCGACGACAAGCGGCCAGGCCATCTCGAACGCACACGGAATCGTATGCCACGACATGACGCCGAGCGACATGGGCAGCAACGTGGCGGCAAGCGACGTGACGACGATGCCCAGGGAATGCCACGCCATCTCGAGGTGCGTCGGAATGGGAATGATGATGAGGCACAGACCCAACATGAGCAGCCCCACCGGCCAGAACTGCCACCATTCGGTTCCGGGCATGAACGGGGAAAGGTTGGTGGCGATGAGCAGGAACAATAGCAACAGCGCCACGGCGACCGCCAAGCGCGCGAGCATCGAGGCGCCGTCGACGTTCGTCTTGCGCACGTCTTTCACGGCGCGGCCAGTCGCGCAATCGATGCACCCGAGCGCGCTCGACTCGGCGCTTTCGGGTGTGATTTCAAACGGCATGCCCTGATTGGCTTCGCGGGGAAGGCGGGCCCACAAGATGAGGTAAACGATACCGCCGAGCCCGAATGTCATGACCGTAATGAGAATTGCGAGGATACGCGTGACGATGGGGTCGAGGTCGAAACGCTTGGCAAGCCCTGCGCACACGCCGCCAACGCATGCGTCATGCGAACGGCAAGCACGCTTCTCGACCGCTTGCGTCGTCACCTATCCCCCGTTTCGAACCTTACCCGAGCACTATCGCCCCCGTATCGCTGGCGGGCGCGATGAATCGCGCCCCTACGGTTCAACGGGCGCTTGGCTCTCTTCCAACTTCACAACCTGCACGGTGCGGATACGGCGCCGCCGCATGGTCCGTACCTTGAAACGGTACCCGTCGACGACAAGCTCATCGCCCACCTGCGGCACCGCGTCGGCGACATGCAACAGCCAACCCGCAATCGTGTCGTACTGGTCGGACTCGACGACCGGCCAACCCATTTCGAGCGCGTCCCCGACAGGCAGACGACCGTCGACCAGCCACTCCGTTTCGGTCAGGCGCGTTACGTACGGCACTTCGGAGTCGGTCTCGTCGATGATTTCGCCGACGATTTCCTCGACAATATCCTCGAGGGTAATTAAACCATCGGTGCCACCGTATTCGTCCACCACAATGGCCATTTGTTGCCTATTCGTTTGCATCTCGGACAACAGGGGGAACAGATCCTTCGTCTCGGGAACGAACAGGGCTTCTTGGGCGTAATCGGAAACGGGTCCGTCGATGTCGCCGTCGAGCACGGCGGGGATGAGGCTCTTGTAACGCACGACGCCGATGATGTGATCGAGGTCCTCGTGGAAAACCGGAAGGCGCGAATACCCCGTGCCGCGCATGCGCTCGAGGGCGGCGCGTACCGTTTCGGTGTCTTCTACGGCGATGATGTCGACGCGCGGTTGCATGACATCGCGCACGGTCAGCTCGTCAAGCTCGAGGATTTCGCCGATCATGCGCTTCTCGTCGTCGAGCAGCTCGTCGTTGTCGTCGACGAGCTCTTTGATCTCCTCTTCGGAAACCTGGCGCTTGCCACGGCCGAACAAACCGCTGAACAGACCAGGCTTGGTACTATCGCCTTCCTTCGACATGGAATTCCTCTTCCCTCCGCGAACCGGCCGGCGCGGCCGCATGCGCTAAATGACGAACAGAACGACTGACAAGAACAGGCACGTGCACCCTGCAAACGCGACAAGATGGAACACGAAGCGCAGATAGCGCACGCCGCTGAACCACCTGAACCCAAGGCTGATAGCAAGCACGAGCAAGGCCGCCATCAGCAACACGAACCCGGGCGTGGCAAGCGACGACGCCAACGCCGGGATGAACGCGAGGAACGCCACGCACATGATGGCGTAGATGATTCCGTGAATCCAACGCGGGCGCGTGGCCCACACTGCCTCGATGACGACGCCCGCAATGGCGAACAGCCACTCGGCGATGCAAAGGCCGGTGCCGCCGGCGCCGCTGAGCGTGATGAGGCAATACGGCGTGAACGCGCCGGCGATGAGCAGGTACGTGGAGCTGTTGTCGAGCACCTTGAAGACGCGTTTGGCGCCATCGGATTGCAGCGCATGGTACAGCGTCGACATGACGAACGACAGCACCATGGGAATGGCGAAAAGCAGCGCTGCAAGCAGGCGTATGCCCCCGCCATGGCTGATCGCCACCACGATGAGGATGATGAGAGCCACAAGGGCCAACGCGGCAGCGACACCCTGGGAAACGGAGTTTGCGACCGTCTCGCCTAGCGTGAACTCGCGCCCTGCATAGTCGTCGCGCTGGCGAGCGCGGCGGCGGCGCTTGCGCGCGCGGGCGTAGTCGGACATTTCCGACTCGGGCTTGAACTGAGAAGGCACCCAGACCGGCACGTCAGCCGACGCCGGCTCGGGACTTGCTGCAGGTGTTTCCAATTTATTCATGCGTTCATTCTAATACATCGCCATAAACCTACCCACAATGAAGGGCAGAGCAGGTTGAATTGCGCCTAAGCGGAAGAGCGGAGCTTTGGCGGAGGGTTGAACGTCACCCCAGGGAAGATGTTCAAATTGAAAGAATGCCTTTGCGCAAAACAGAGCTTCAGCAAATTTGAACATCTTCCCTGGGGTGACGTTCAACCCTCCGCCAAAGCGGACAAGAGGACGAACGGCTACTTCCACCTTTTGTCGAACCGCTTGACTTGCTCGGAGAGGGCGGCAAGTTCGTCGTGGGACAGTTCGGGAAGGTGCTCGAGGCGGTCGAGGAACTGCGCGACGCTGGCATCGCGGCGGGCGTTCATGCGCTCGCTGCAGTACGTGACCACGGCACCCGTGATCAGCGCAAGGAAGAACACCGAGTACACAGACAGCACGATGGCCGCCACGCGCCCGATGATCGATGTGCACGTGAAATCGCCCAAGCCGATGGTGGTGACCACCTGGAACATGAGCCAAGCAGCATTCGCAAAGCCGCCGATGGCGGGTTCCACAGTCGAGACGATGAGAGACACGACGAGGAACAGCACGACGAAGGCGATAGCCCACGGCACAAGGCCAGCAGCGCGGATGACCGGTCCGATGGCGCGAAACTTCAAGGGCTCGGGGTCGGGCGGCTTGGGGGCACGCTTCTCGTGCGTTTCGTTTAGTTCGCTCATTCGAGGGCCTCCGTGACCTCTTCGGCAAGCAGGACGCGCGGCAGCGGCAGGGCAGCGCCGATAATGGCGGCAAGGCCCATCCAGAACACGCCCTCAACCGGGAAGCATAGGAACAAGACCGCCAGCACGAGCAGCGGCTTGCGAATGACGCCGGCTAAAAACGCCGTGGTGGTGACCGTGACCATGAGCATGGGGTCGGCACCCGTCAGCGCTGCAAGACCGTAACCCGCCGCCACACCGGCGAAGATGCTCGGGAAGAAGTTGCCGCCGATCCAGCCCATGTTCAGGCACATGGGCGTGATGACGGCTTTCAGCAGGCCCGTGCCCAGAAGCACGGCCGCGCCCAGGGTCATCCACGTTTCCATAAGCTCTTCGGACTGAACCTCGCCCGGGAACAGCACATACGGCAGCGCCATGGCGACTGCACCCATGACGACGCCGGCGATAATAGGCGGCGCCACTGTGCCGGCCATGCCGTCGCCGAAGCGCAGGGAAACGCCTTGGAACAGGCGGGCGGAACCGTGGAACAGCAGCGTCATGATGTAGGCCACGATCAGGCACGGGATGATCCAGAGCAGCTCGGCATACGTTGCCGTGATGGCTTCGAAGCGCGGCAAGCCGCCAGTCGTTCCGAAGATGGAGTTGAACACCGCGATGCCGCCAAACGCGCCGAACGCCGCAGCGGTGTACAACACGACCTTCGCGCCGCGGCGCATGTTGTAGTCGTTCACGTCGGGCTCTTCCAGCACGTCCTCGCCATCGGCAGGAGCGCTTTCCGCACCGGCGACGATGCCTGCAAGCGGCGTGCCGAAGATGGCGGCGATGCTGGCGGCGATGGTGACGTCTGCCACCGAAGCCTCGCGCAAGCCCGCTGCCTTCAGCTTGTCGCGAATCCAGCAGCATCCAGCTGTAATGAGGCCAGTCAGGCCCGCCTCGAAACCAATCGAGCCGCCGAACACGAGCGGCAGCAAGAACGTGACGACGGGCTTCCACACGCCCTGCGTCTGGTAGTTGCCCGTGGCTTTGAACTCGGCCATGACCTCCTCGAGCGGCTTCACGCGGTCGTTCGACCACCATGTCCACAGCCCGATGATCACGCCGCCCAGCGTGCACACGACCAGCGAGAACCACGGCACGGCAAGCGCGCCGCCCGCGCCCTTCCACAGAAGGTCGGTCAGCCACGTGGAAAGGTTCATGACGCAATACACGGCAAAGCCTATGACGAACCCGACCGCAAGTGCCAGCACCACCATGCCGATGGTGATGGTGGCGGCGTCAACCACGTTTTCAGGTTTGCGCCCCACATCGCCGATGTACGGCCGCGGGTCTATGTTCCGTTCGCGAGGCATGCAGACCTTTCTCGTAGTTGAACATCACCCCTGGGGTGATGTTCAAATCACTAGTTGGCGCGCGAGGCGCTGTCGGGATTCATGGTCATCGACTGGAAGCGATTGGTCATGAACTCGTTGTCGAAGTTGTCGTTGCAGAACTGCGTGATGGCCGAGGCGTGCTCGTAGTCCATCGTGCCGGCTTCGCGCTGGTACCAGCAGTCGAACGCCGCCAGCGACAGCACGCAGTCGACCAGCATGAGCGCAGCGCACACGACGGTGATGCCGTAGCGCCAGTTCCACGGGATGAGGTTCACGATCTTCAACATGACGGGCATGACGAGCTTCACCCACACCAAGCCGAGCACGCCCCACATGCACATGAACATGAAGTTGGTGCGGCCGTCGATGTTCAGGAACGTGCCCGAGTAGTCCCAGGCCACGATGCCGAACGCCGTCTCGAAGAACCAGCTGACGAAGAACTCGAATGCGCCGCCGATGACGGCTGCGACCAGGAAGATGATGATGAAGTTCTTATCGTGGAAGCGGTTCAGCGCGATGGTCATGAGCACGGCTCCGACGCCGTAGATGGGGCTGAACGGGCCGTACAGCAGGCCGGCGCGGTCTTGGTAATGGCCGGGATCGACCACGACCATGTGCCAGATGACCTCGAGGATAAGGCCCACGACGCAGGCGATGACGAAAATCCAGAACAGGTTGAAGAAGTTCAGCTTGATGTAGCCCTCGCCCGTGGTGTCGAGGCCCAGCGTGCCGTCTTCGGCCTCTTGGCGCGTTTCCATCTTGCGCAGCTTGTGTTGCAGCTCGCGCTCTTCGGCCAGCGTCGGGTCGGAATACGATTGCACCGCGATGAGGATGACGATGCTGATGCCCATGGGGATGAGGCGGATGTTCACACCCCAAATCATGAACTCGCAGATGAGGATGATGACCGAGATGGCGATCATGATGTTGCAGATGACCGCCGCACGCTTGCGCATGCCGCGCAGCAGGCGCACGCCCAGGAAGAAGAACAGGACGGCCAGCACCATAGCAAGAAAGATGGCGATGACGGCGATGACCAGCGTGGTCGCCGTGTACTCGTGCACGACTTCGGCGATTTCGTCGCGCTGCACGAACTCGACGATGCCGCGAACGAATTCAACGAGGGTGGAAACGCCGCCGATCACGCACAGCACGCCGTATAGGCGCAGGAACCACGGGTAGCGTTTCTTCTCGTTCCACTCTTCAGTCTGCTTGACGGCCTTGCCCTTGCCCTCGAGCTCGTTTTTCACGTTCGTTTCTTCTGCCATGCGCTGGTCCCTCTCTTACCGGTACGGACGTATTCTACCAATGGTGGAACCGATACCGGGTATGCGTTCCGCTTTGCGGATAGGGTTCCTGGGCATATTGTCATTCCGCAAAGCGGAACGCATACCCGGTATCAGTTCCACCAATTCTAGTGTTGCGGTTCGTCTTCTGAAACGCGGCCGCGGAACGTGCGATACACGATGATGTGATATACCAGCACGAGGGGCACGCCAATGCAGGCGATGCCGGTCATCCAGGTGAGCGCCAGCTCCGACGAAGCGGCTGTCGCGACCGTGATGGCCGGGCCGATGCTATCGGCCGATGCGACGACCAGGTTCGGGAACATCGATGTGGCGCATAGGAACGTCAGGCCGACGGCAGCTGCCGACTGAGCGACGAACACGTGAATGTCGCGACGCTCGTCACGACCCCAGTGCAAGCCCAGCACCATGCCCAGCAAGAAGACGATGACGCACACCCAGCGCACGATGTTCAGCTCGGGAACCATCATCGGACGGATGATGAAATGCCCGTACAGCGACACGAACACGAAGATCAGTAACGCGATGCCCTGCAGCACGGCGCGCATCTTGGTGGCGCGGTCGCGCAGTTGCGATGTTTCAGGTGCCTTCAGGGCGATCCACGACGCGCCCGCGCAGCAGAACATGGCCAGGCCCAGCAGACCGCACAGCAGCGTGAACGGCGTGACCAGGCCAAGCAGCGGAACGCCGTTGTAGTTGCCCGCAGCATCCATGGGAATGCCCGCGTAGATGTTGCCGACTGCCACGCCGAGCAAAAGCGCCGGCAGCAGCGAGCCGACGAAGAAGCAGACGTCCCACACCTTCGACCACGCGCGGTCGCGTGCGGCAAATTCCACCGACACGGCGCGCAGGATGAGCCCGAACAACACCAGCATGATGGCCAGGTAGAAACCCGAGAACGTGGTGGCGTACGCTGGAGCGAACGCCGCGAACAGGGCGCCGCCAGCTGTGAGCAGCCATACCTCGTTGCCGTCCCACACCGGGCCGATGGCGCGGCGAATAATCGATTTCTCGCCTTCGGTCTTCGCGATGAACGGGTACAGCACGCCTGCGCCCAAGTCGAAGCCGTCGAGCACGAAATAGCCCGCGATGAGCAGGAAGATGAGGAAGAACCAGAGGATGCCGAGCGCAGTCATCGCACATCACCGCCTTCCCCTTCGGAAAGGGCTTCTGCGACAGGCACCTTTCCCACCGCTGCCGTGGCAACGGCAGGCGCCGCCTGCGCTTCCTTCTCGCCCACGATCTTGTCGATGACCGATGGGATGACGTCGATGCCGTCTTCGGACGACGCGCTTTCGGGACCGGCCTTCACGAACTTGGTCGTCAGGCGAATCCACGCCACGAACAGCAGCAGGTACACCGCGCAGAACAACACGATGGTGAGCAGCAGCTCAGGCTCCGAGACTGACGTGGACACTGCGTTTTCGGTCAGCAGCGAGACCCCGTCGGGGCTGCTTGCCGCCGGATACACGACCCACGGCTGGCGGCCGAGTTCGGCGGTGAACCAACCGGCCTCGATGGCCGCAAACGGGAAGATGGGGGCGATGACCAGCAGCTTCTGCAGCCACTTCCAGTCCTGCAGCTTCTTGCGCGCAAGGGCGATGGCCGTCAGCAGCAGAATGATGACGAGCACGCCCGACACGGCGACCATGAGGTGGTACACCTGGAAGATGGCGTTGACCGGAAGTTCAGACACGTTCAGATCGCCATATTGCTCGGTTTCGGCGAGCGTGTTCAGGCCCGGATACACCGTGTCGAAGTTGAATGTGGCCAGGAAGCTGGTGAAGCCCGGCAAGCTGGGGCCGAGGACGGTCTGGTTCTCTTCGTCGACCCAGCCGAAGAAGTACAGCGGCGGCGCCTCGTCTTCATACTGTGCCTCCATGGCGGCGAGCTTCGTCGGCTGCTCTTCCCATACGGCCACAGCAGTTGCATGCGCCGATGCGAACAGCGCAACCGTTGCGACGATCGAAACAGCAAGCCCGGTCTTCATCGTCTTCTTCGCGAAGTCAAGGTGCTTGTCCTTCAGCTGGTAGTACGCGGCGATGGAAAGCGCCACCAGGCCGCCGATGACGAGCGCCGCCAGCACGGTGTGGAAGTAGCGCACGCCCGTGGTGGCGTTGAACGCCGCGCCGAAGAAGTCGGTGAGCACGGCCTTCGAGCCGTCGGCCGCCAGCTCGGCGCCCGCGGGGGTCTGCATCCACGAGTTGGCGATGAGGATCCACAGCGCCGACAGGCACGAACCAGCCCACACAAGCCAGGCGCTCACGCAATAGAATGTGCGCCCCACCTTGCCGCGCCCGAACAGCAGCACGCCCAAAAACACCGATTCCAGGAAGAACGCAAACAGCGCTTCAGCCGCCAGCGGCGCGCCGAAAATGTCGCCAACGAAGCGCGAGTAGTCGGCCCAGTTGGTGCCGAACGAGAATTCCATCGTGATGCCCGTGGCAACGCCGACCGCGAACGTGGTGGTGTAAATCTTGATCCAGAGCTGGCTGGCCTTCTCGTCGGCGGGGTCACCCGATTTGTACGCGCGCGTCGCCGCGATGGCGGTGATAAGGCCGATGCCGATGGAAAGCGGCACGAACACGAAGTGGAATGCCACCGTTAACGTGAATTGCAAACGCGAAAGAAACACCACGTCAGTGAAGAGTTCCATCGCGCACCTCCTTTTTGTTCCTGCTTAAGGATAGGTGCTTAGATGGTATCACAAAATCTGCACAATTAGCATTAGTAGTAGCGGTAGTAGGCGGCGCACCGCATCAAAGCTTCAAGGGAAGATACATTCTGCTTGAACCAGGTATCGGGGCAAAACCACTTCGCTCGTAGAAGCCTCGAGCTTCTTCACTTGCAGGATCGACCACCAAAGCCTTCGCCCCAAGGGAATCCGCTATCCCAAGCGACCTTGCGATAGCGTCGGCAAGCAGCGCAGAGCCAAGCCCCTGCCCCTGAAACCTGGCGTCCACCCCCAACATGCCCAACAGTACCGCGGGCACCTGTTCGGGTGCGTTCCTTTTAAGCCATCCGCCGCCGACACTCGCCCTTTCGATTGAATGGCTGCTCAGCGTGTAGAAACCGGCAGGCGTCGCATGATCGGCAGTATACGAGACGTAAACCACAGCGGTGCCGCGCTTCTTGGCCATGTGCGCGTGATTGTGCGCCCACGAATCCACGATGGGAAGCCCGCTTTTGAAGTTTTCCAGCTTTGACCCAGCAGCTAGTTGCTCGGGCTTTGTGAACTTGCCCCCTACGCCCATTCAGGGTCGCTTTCCAGGAGACGCTTGGCTGCATCGGGCATGGCGCGGTCGAGCTGCTCGCAGAACCGCTCGAAATCTGCCTGGGCGAGCTTGGTAATGCGAACCTCGTCGAACGCCCTGTTGGCGGCATCGTCGAGGTTTGCAAGGACCCACTGCGTGAGCGTTTGCCCTTTCATGCTCGCAGCCTCTTCATACCGCGATTTGCGCGCGTCTTCCACGCGGAATTCCATCCGGCTGTTGCTTGTCTTTCCCAATGCGGCTGTAGCCATGATCGTCTCGATTCGAAGTGTACGGCAATTGTACGTACACTATAGACCAAGAGTATTTTGCTGTCAACACAGTGCGGATACCGTCAGCATCCTGATGTGCCGAACTGGCCTTGCCAGGTTGGCGCAATTAGCGTTAGTAGTAGCGGTAGTAGGCGGCGCAGCTGCCTTCGCTCGAGACCATACAGGGGCCGATGGGGTTTTCGGGAGTGCAGACTTTGCGGAAGAGGGGGCAGTCGCTTGGGGCCATGATGCCGCGCAGGACGTCGCCGCAACGGCAACCCTTCGGCTCGACGGTTGGCTCCACGTCGGGCTGGAAACGGCGGACCGCATCGAAGCTCGCATACTCGTCGCGCAAACGGTACCCGCTCCCGGGGATGTCGCCCAGGCCGCGCCAGGTTGCAGTGCAGGTTTCAAACACCTCGTCGATGGCGGCGACGGCGTTCGGGTTGCCCTCGGGCATGACGCCGCGCGCATAGGCGATTTCGATGTCGGCCCTTCCCTCGTGCAGCTGGCGCATGATCATGGCGATGCCCTGCAGCACGTCGACCGGCTCGAACCCGGTGATGACGCCGGGAATGCCGTAGCGCTGCGCCAGGAACTTGTACGGTTCGACGCCGATGATGGTGCTGACGTGCCCCGGCAAGATGAGCGCGTCGATTTCCAGCTTCGGATCGGCCACGATGGCTTCCAAGGCGCCCGGCATGTTCTTGTGCGCCGCGAAGATGCTGAAGTTGGAAAGCCCCAAGTCGGCGGCGCGCTTCACCGCGCGCGCCACGAGCGGCGTGGTGGTTTCGAAACCGACACCCACGAAGACGACCTGCTTATCGGGGTTCGACTGCGCGAGCGCAATGGCGTCGAGCGGAGAGTACACGATTTGGATGTCGCGCCCTGCGGCCTGTTCGGCCAGCAGGCTGGACGTGGAGCCCGGCACGCGCGTCATGTCGCCGAACGTGGCGATGGTGACGCCCGGCACGCGCGCGAGCGCAATGACCGTGTCGATGTCGCGGTTGCACGTGACGCACACCGGGCAGCCCGGCCCACTGGCAAGGCGCGTTCCCACGGGCATGAGGTCGCGGATGCCAGCACGCGCGATGGAGACAGTATGGGTGCCGCACACTTCCATGAGCGTGGCGCCGCCCTCGGGCGAGAAACGCTCGATTGCGTGCACGAGGTCGCGTGCGAGGTTCGGGTCTTTGAATTTGGCGAGTTCGGCCACCAGGTCGTTCGACGAGGCCATTACACCAGCACCTGCTCGCCCGTCTCGTTGAACAGCGGGTCATCGACCATGTCGGCCATGGTCTGGATGAGCTCGAGCGTCTCCTCGGCGTATTGCTGGTCGACGACCTCGATGGCAAAGCCGGCATGCACGAGCACGAAATCGCCCACCTGCGCTTGCGGCGTCAGGTCGAGCGCTGCGTCGCGCTCGGCGCCCATGGCCGTGACGCGCGCCATGCCGTCGTCCTTGATTTCCAGAATCTGCATTGGTACTGCCAAGCACATGATGAAGCCTCCCTCGGTTCTGCGCCATTCTACCGCGAAGCGGAAGCCACGACAGCTTGTCCGTAGGAAACGCACCCATCGTTCGGTGGCAGGCTGGCGTTGAGCGCGACCGTGAACCCGGCCTGGCCCAATTGCGCCGTGGACTCTTCGACGAGGTAGCGGTTCATGAAGCAGCCACCCGACAGCGCCACGAGGCTGATGTCGTACATGGCGCGCACCAGTTCCGCGATCTGCACGATGGCGCCTACGATGGCGTCGTGGAACCGCTGCGCGATTTCGGGAACGGGCACGCCAGCGACCAGGTCGTCGAGCACCGCGCGTATGGTCGGCTCGGCGTCGAGCAGCACCACTGACGTGTCGTGCGCCGTGCTGGAATCGGTCGCCGCGTTCTTGGTGATGGAAATGGCGTAACGGGGTGGGACAATGGGGGCAGGGCAAGGTGTCCCATTTGCACAATGGGACACCTTGCCCTGCCCCCATTGTCCCACCCGTGCCGCGTCGAGCAGGATGGCGGGCTCGCCTTCGTAGGTGGGTTCGGTGCATATGCCGAGCAAGGCTGAAACGGCATCGAACAGGCGCCCGACCGATGAGGTGTGGGGCGTGTTCAAGCCGCCTTCGATCATCTGCTCGCAGATGGCGGCTTGCGCTCCGAGCGCCTCGATGGCAGGCTGCGCACCTGGATGGTCGAGCAGGTCGAACGCCCAGAGCATGCCGTACGCCATGCGAAGCGGATGCTTCACGGCAGCCGCGCCGCCCGGCATGGGAAGGTACGTGAAGTTGGCGAAGCGCTCGTAGTCGGCCTGGTTGGCCAGCAGCACTTCCCCGCCCCATATGGCGCCATCGGCTCCGTAGCCGGTGCCGTCGAAGGCAATGCCGATCGCAGGACCGAACAACCCGTGCTCGCCGAGCACCGAAGCGATATGTGCGTGATGGTGTTGAACTTGCGTAAGCGGAAGCCCGGTTTTGCGGGCCTCGTCATGAGCCCACTTCGATGCGAGGTATTCAGGATGCATGTCGCATGCGAGCGCGGTTGGCTTCAGGTCGAACAGCTTCTCGAAACGCGCTTTCGATTCGAGCCACGCATCGTACACATCGGCATCTTCCATGTCCCCGATATGCTGAGAAGTGAACGCTCGGTCACCTTGTGCATAGGTGAACGTGTTCTTTTGCTCGGAGCCTGCCGCGAAGATTGAAATCTGCAGCGACTTTGCATCCCCATCTTCGGCGGCGGGCGCGATAAATCGCGTCCCTACGGATTCAACCTGAGGAAAAGTGATGGGCACGGGAGCATAACCGCGTGCGCGGCGGATGAACTGAGTGGCCACGTTCGGCTCGCCATAGGCGTCGACACCGCCGAGGTTCAGCACGCGGATGACCGAGTCGTCATAGCGCGACAGAATGGGACGGTTGTTGCCGAGCACCGCGTCGGCGATGCCCGCCAGCTTCTCGCACGCCTCATCATCGTCGACGACGATGGGCTCGTCGTGCACGTTGCCCGACGTCATGACGAGCATGTTCTTGCCCGTGGCCTCTTCGAAATCGTGAACGAGCAGCGCCTGCACCGGCGTTGCCGGCAGCATGACGCCCAATTCGGGCAAAGCATCTGCCAGGCCTTCTGCCAACGGCGCATCGGCGCGTTTACGCAGCAACACGATGGGCCGCGCCGCCGATTCCAATTGGCCTGCTTCAGCAGCGGAGACCTCGCACCACGCACGCGCCGCCGCAACGTCGGGAACCATGACGGCCAGAGCCTTGCCATCGCGCCGCTTGCGCCTGCGCAACTCGGCAATTGCAGCTGAATTACCCGCATCGCACACGAGGTGAAACCCGCCGAGACCCTTAACAGCCAGAATGCCGCCTTCAGCTAGCAAGCCGACAGCAGCAGCGAATATATCGTCAGGAGAATCAATTACCTCGGAGGAAATTGATTTCCACGAAACAGAAGGGCCGCACGTGAAGCAGGCGTCGGGTTGGGCGTGGAAGCGGCGATCGGCCGGATCGGCGTACTCGTGCGCGCAGTCGTCGCACATCTTGAACGTCGCCATGGAAGTCGCAGGCCGGTCGTACGGCAGCGAATCGATGATGGTGAACCGTGGGCCGCAGTTCGTGCAGTTGATGAACGGGTAGCGGTAGCGCCGGTCAGCAGGGTCGAACAGCTCGCGCAGGCAATCATCGCAGATGCCCAAATCGGCCGACACGAGCGTGCCTTCGTCGGCGTCGTCCATCTGCGACTCTCGAATCTCGAACTTCTCGCAGTCTTGCAGCGGCACTTCCTTCAGCTCGACTTCGCGCACGACTGCCGCAGCCGGCGGGTTCATGTGAAGCTCGGTGACGAACTCATCAAGGAGCTTCCCCTCGCCTTCCGCATGAATCAGCACGCCGTCGAGGTCGTTCAGGACCCAGCCGTTGATGATGTAGCGCCGCGCAAGCCGATAGACGAAGGGGCGGAAACCCACCCCTTGCACGATGCCGCGAACCCGTATGTCGAGCGCCTCTATAATGCGCGCATCCCTTCCTTGCGTGTCATTCTTGCCTGGTCACCTTGACACATTACAGACCGGTGAGCACCTCGGAAACGAGGAACGCGAAGCGCTGTAGCGTGACGGTCGAATTATCGGGCAGATGCAGGTGCAGGCAGCGGCGCCCGCGCTCTGCGAGGATCATGAAATCGCCCGTGGCCTGAGCCTTCGAAAGCTGGCCGAGGCTCGCCGCCGGCACGCCTTCAAGCTCGATGTCCCTCGGTTCGCCCGACGAGATGAGCAGATACACGCCGTTGTTGGCACCGCCCTTTTGCAACTGGCCGGTCGAATGCATGTAGCGCGGACCGATTTCGAGGCACGACATAACCTTGCACGTGTCGGCGACTTCACGACGAATGCGGCCAAGCGCCTCGCGGCGCGTGTAGCCGTCGAACGGCAAGAACGCGTTCATGGCGAAGTAGTTTCCCGGCTCGATGGAGGCGAACAGGCTGTACAGCGCTGCACGCACGTCCGACGCGCTCTTGCAGCACTCTGACGTGCGAACTTCGATGGCGCCGATGTCGGTCGAGCGTTCGTCGGTAAAGCTGGGCTCGGGCAGGCCGGCGTCGAGAAGCTCGAGCACGCGCGCTTTCACCGAGGCCACATCGGGCTGGTCGAAGGGGCTGACCTGCATGAGGTAGCCGAGCATGGCCGTGGCGTATTCCCACATGACGAAGTGATAGCCCAAATCTTCCACGCCGCCGACAGTGTAGTCGAGGCGCGGCATAGCGGAGTCGATACATGCCTGGCAGCGCTCGAAGTCATCCGCATCGTCCCACACGCCCGTGGTGGTGTGGTATGTCACGACCGCACGGTCACCGCGATCTTCGGCAAGCAGCAACGGGCTGGTCTCGAGCTGCGGCAGCACGCCCACGCCGTTCTTGCCTACGCTCTCGGCGACGAGCTGTTCGATCCACAGGCCCAACGCGCGCAGGCGCTTCTGCGTGAAGAACGAGAACTTGTCGCGATGGTCGCACCAGTTGGCATACAGGAACGCCGCCAGCTGAATCGCCGGATTGGCTTCGGAATCCTCGCTGCAGTCCTTCTCGGCCCTCAAGCCCTGGGCCAGAAGCGCGTCGATGTCGATGCCGGCAACCGCAGCCGGGAACAGGCCGAACACGGAAAGCGCCGAGAAGCGGCCGCCCACCGTGGGCTCGCCGGACAAAATGCCGCCCCAGTTCTCTTCCTGCGCCTGGGCTTCAAGCGCAGAGCCCGGATCGGTGATCGCCACGAAATGGCGACACAGCTCGTCTTCGGGCAGCACTTCGGCAAACGCCGTGCGGATGGCACAGAACAGCGAGCGCATTTCCAGCGTGCCGCCGCTCTTCGACGACACGATGACAAGCGTCGTGTGCGGATCGACTTCCGCCAGCATCTTGCGCACGCGTACCGGCGAATCGGAATCGGCCACGCGGAACTTGATGTCGGAATTGGCCTTGTTAAACTTCGTCATGGTCATGGCAGCCTGTGTGGAGCCGCCCTGGCCGATGAGGATGGCGCTTTTCATGCCGGCCTCGGTGAACTTGGCCGCCAGCTGCTTGATCTCGTTCAGCGGACACGGCGGGTTGCTGGGCAGATTCGCCCACCCCATGAAGTTCTCGGAGCATTTGCGGGCCTCGTCGGAAAACGAGTACAGCGTGGCATCCTTCGCGTTCACGCGGCTGGCAACGCGTTCGTCGACGAGCCTCTCGATGGTTGCGTCTCGCATAACTTACCCCTCCTAGACAAGCGCAGTGGCCAATTCGCGCACGGCAGCGCGGGATTCATCCGAAAGCGCACTCTTAATCGTAACGACGGGCTCGATGAACTCGATTCCCTTGCATGCTTCCATCTTAGCGCGCATGGCCTTGGCGGCCGTCGGCGCCCACGATCCGTTTTCCATGAACGCCACGCGGCGGTTCTGGTAGGCATGGTCGATAAGATGGTCGATGAACGACTTCATGAACGGGAACATGTCGGCGTTGTACGTGGTGCTAACCAGCACGAGCGTTCCATAGCGGAACGCGTCTTCCATCGCCTCGGCCATGTCGTCGCGCGCCAGGTCGGAAACGGCGACCTTCGGGCAGCCCGCTTGCTCGAGTTCGTGCGCGAGCAGCTCGACCGCCTCCTTGGTGTGGCCGTACACCGAGCAGTACGCGATGGCCACGCCCTCGGTTTCGACTTCGTACGCAGCCCAGGTCTTGTACAGGCCCAGGTAGTAATCGAGGTTTTCAGTCAGCACGGGGCCGTGCAACGGGCAGATGGTTTGAATGTCGAGCGCCGCGGCCTTCGCCAGCACGCCCTGCACCTGCTTGCCGAACTTGCCGACGATGCCGAAGTAGTAGCGACGGGCCTCGCACGCCCAGTCTTCTTCCACGTCGAGCGCGCCGAACTTTCCGAACGCATCGGCCGAGAACAGCACCTTGTCGGCTTCGTCGTATGTGAACATGACCTCGGGCCAATGCACCATAGGCGCCGCGACGAAACGCAGCGTGCGACCGCCGAGGGAAAGCTCGTCGCCATCCTTGACGATGATGCGGCGGTCTTCGTAGGTTTCGCCGTAGAAGTTCGCCAGCATGTCGAACGCCTTTGCGGTGGCTATCATCTGGGCATTCGGGAAAGCGCTCATGAACCGCGTGATGTTGGCGGAGTGGTCGGGTTCCATGTGCTGCACGATGAGGTAATCGGGCGCTGCACCGTCGAGCGCCGCCGCCAGGTTGCCAAGCCATTCGCTTCCGAAGTTGGCATCGACCGTATCCATGACGGCAACCTTCTCGTCGCGGATGACGTACGAGTTGTAGGCCATGCCGTTGGGCACGTCGTACTGCCCCTCGAACAGGTCGAGCTCATGGTCGTTCACGCCGATGTAGGTGATGGAATCAGTGACGTTCATGCCGGTCCTTTCTTTCAGTATTGCCGGGAGGCGATTTGAACATCACCCCAGGGAAGATGTTCAATTTGTTGAAACCTTATCTTTGCGTGGGGGTGTTTCTTCAAATTGAACATCTTCCCTGGGGTGATGTTCAAC